>JAFPNP010000183.1 GCA_017411125.1 Kiritimatiellia bacterium | reverse complement strand
GGCGAATGCGTGAGCCTTTCCCGGCGCGAAGTCGAGCTGCTCGAGATGTTCGCCGGCAGCCCGGACGAGGTTCTCTCGCGCGGCATGCTTCTCGACCGCCTCTGGGGAATCGACTTCTACGGCAACACCCGCACTCTCGACCAGCATATCGCTCGGCTGCGCCGGAAGCTCGGCGCCGACGGCGGCACGATCGTCACGGTGAGCCGCGTCGGCTACGCCTATCGCCCGGATAGTGCAAAATGGAGGTGAGAAACGCCGCGGAATCTGGTACAATATCGGTGTCGTGCGCAATTCAGCAATCTAACGGAGAAAGATAGGAGAGCTCGCAGGGTAGCGTCCACGCAATGTCTGAAGAACTTACACCGATGCAACGCCAGTATCGCGCCATCAAGCGCGAACTGCCTCCGGGCGCGATTCTCATGTTCCGCCTCGGCGATTTCTACGAGATGTTCGGGGAGGACGCGGTGATCGCATCGCCCATCCTCGGGGCGACCCTCACGCAGCGCGCCGGCTCTCCGCTGTGCGGAATCCCCTACCATGCGCTTGACGCATATCTCGCAAAGCTCATCCGCGCCGGGAAGACCGCTGCGATCTGCGACCAGATGGAGGATCCGCGCCTTGTCAAGAAGGGCCACGTCGTCCGACGCGAGGTGACGCGCATAGTGACGCCGGGCACCGTGACGGAGGACGGCCTGCTCGACGAGGGCGCGAACACGTACATCGCCGCCGTCGCCGGCCTCGGTCTTGCGCTGATGGATCTTTCCACTGGCGAGTTTTCCGTGGAGCAGTTCGAATCCAGCGGCGGGCTGGACGACGCCATCGCCCGGATCCGTCCGGCGGAGACCGTGCTGCCGCGTCCGGACGGCGACGCCCCTCCGCGCGCGGGGACGAGTTACGCCGACGCATGGACGTTCTCCGCCGACGCGGCGCGCGAGGAGCTGCTGCGCAAGTTCAACGTCACTTCGCTGGACGGCTTCGGCATCGAGGGGAAGACGGACCTCGTCTGCGCCGCCGGCGCGTTGCTGCACTACGTGAACACGACGCTTCGCCATTCGGTGGACCACGTCCGCAGCCTCCGTCTGCGCGAAGGTTCCGATTTCCTTGCGCTTGACGCCGGAACGATACGCCATCTCTCCCTTCTTCCCGGCGACGGCGTTTCGCGCGAGGCGTCGCTTCTCGGCGTGTTGAACGTCGCGCGCACGCCCATGGGCGCGCGCAGGCTCGCCGCCTGGATACGTCAGCCGCTCAGGCGGGTCGAGGATGTCAATGCCCGTCTCGATTGCGTGGAGGCGTTCGTAAAAGACCGCATTCGTCTTTCGTCCCTTCAATCGCGCCTTGGCGAGGTGCGTGACATGGAACGTTTGATCGCGAAGGTCGATTCCGGGCGTGCCAACGCCCGCGATCTCAAGGCTCTCGCCGCGTCGCTGCGTCCCGTGCCGGACGTGATATCCGATCTCGCGGGCATCCCTGCCGTCGCCGAGATCGTCTCCCGCCTTTCTCCCGACGGAGATGTCGTAGATCTCGTAGACCGTGCAATCGCCGAATCTCCAAACGTGATTCTCTCCGAGGGCAATCTTATCGCTCCGGGGTACGACGCGGACCTTGACGAGCTTCGCGCCATCGCCGCCGAAGGGAACCGCTGGATAGCGAACTACCAGGCGAAGGAAGTCGAGCGCACGGGCATAAAGACGCTGCGCGTGCGGCGCAACGGCGTGTTCGGCTTCTACATCGAGATATCGAAGGCCGCGGCGGCCGGAGCGCCGCCGGAATACGAACGGCGCCAGACGCTCGCGAACGCGGAGCGTTTCACCACGCCGGAACTCAAGGAATACGAGCGCAAGGTCGTCGGCGCCCAGGACAAGTCCTGCGCGCTGGAACAGGAGCTGTTCCGCGACGTGGCGGCGCGCGTGGCGGAGCGCGCCGCGTCCATCCAGCGGACGGCTTTCGCGCTGGGCGAACTCGACGCCATCCTTTCCTTCGCCGACCGCGCGCTCGCTGCAGGTTACGTGCGTCCGGCGGTGGACGATACGGACGTGCTGGAAATAGAGGACGGGCGCCATCCGATAATCGAACAGCTGCCCGATGCCGAGCCGTTCGTGCCGAACTCCACGCGCCTCAACTGCACGACCGACCAGATCATGCTGATAACCGGTCCGAACATGGCGGGCAAGTCTACCTATATAAGGCAGGTCGCGACGATGGCGATCATGGCGCAGGCCGGAAGCTTCGTTCCGGCGGCGGCGATGCGCCTCGGAGCGCTCGACCGCGTGTTCACGCGCATCGGCGCGGGCGACGACCTTTCGCGCGGACGCTCCACGTTCCTCGTGGAAATGCAGGAGGCCGCGAACATCCTCAACAACGCCACGCCGCGTTCCCTTATAGTGCTCGATGAAATCGGCCGCGGAACGTCCACGTTCGACGGCATATCGATTGCGTGGAGCGTGGCCGAATACCTGCACGAGAACCCGAAGGTCAAGGCGAAAACGCTTTTCGCCACCCACTACCACGAGCTTACGGACCTGGCCGAGAAATTCTCCGGCGTGAAGAACTGGACGGTGCGGGTGAAGGAGGATGCAGGGCGCATCGTGTTCCTGCGCCGGATTGCGCCGGGCGTCGCCGAGAAGAGCTTTGGCATCCACGTGGCCGCGATGGCCGGCCTGCCGCCGGCGGTCGTTTCTCGCGCCGGCCAGATATTGAAGAACCTGGAAGAGAGCGAACTGGACGTCGACGCGCCCAGGATCGTACGGCGGCCGCAGAGGCGGCTTTCGGACCT
>JAFPNP010000182.1 GCA_017411125.1 Kiritimatiellia bacterium | reverse complement strand
GTCGTAGAAATGGAACGAGAAATACAGACGGTTGTCCTCCTCGCGTATGCCGGCCTTGACGAACAGCGGCTCGGCGGTCTCGGACGCCGCGAACGTCACGCGGTTAGAGCCGCCAGAACTGTAGCAGGCGTAAAGCGGCAGCCATCGGCGAAAATCGGAACTCCCGGCGCCGGGCAGATTAGCGGGATTCCAATACATGTCAAAGATCGAGCATTCAGACCACGGACGCCATGCCGCCACCGTGTCGCGTTTCGCGAAGTTGAACGAGAGATTGAACGCGGCAGGGAAATCCGGCTCCCCGCGTTTCATCTCCACGACCGCGTATTCCACACCGGAAGCGTCCGCCTCGCGTCGGAGATCGACCTGCCAGCCGTTCCTCTGGCGGCACATGAGCTTGACTTCGCCAACGGAGAATCCGCCCAGCGTTATGTCCGGGGCTTCCTCCGCGATGGACGTTCCTGCGGCAAATGCAGCCGCGACTACAGCAGAAATCAAATAAGACTTCATTGCGTCCACCTGTTTCATTGTTCAACCACCACTCGGAATCCCACGTCGTACACCGGCGCGTAAGGACGGTATGCGCGGCGGAACGACGCCGTGGCAAGCTTCGGGCGCGAATACCACGACCCTCCGCGCACCACGCGCCTTTCGTCGCCGCCGGGCGCGTTGCGTCCGTCGTCCGCGGCATACGGGTAGGGCGCGTACTTGGATTGGGTCCACTCCCACACGTTGCCGTGCATGTCGTACAGGCCCCAAGGATTCGGCTTCCATTTACCGCTCTTCTCCTCCAGGAACGCGCCGTCGTTCACGTTGTGCGCCTGCGGGACCCAGTTGTCAAAGATGTTCTCGGTGTTGCCGTAGCGCGCCCTTGCGCGATCCTGCTCGTAAGGATTGCCTGCGTAGTCCGAAAGCGAGATGTCCGCCAGGTTGGCATATGCGGCGAAGTTGTTCGTGACGCCGCCCCACCAGAACGGCTTGTCCGACCCGGCGCGCGCGGCCCATTCCCACTCGGCCTCGGTCGGCAGACGCACCTTGCGCCCGGATTCCTTCGAGAGCCATTGGCAAAACTCCACGGCCTTGTTCCAATTGACGCGCACCGCAGGCAGATCGTCGCCGTTGACGTCGTAGCCGGTCACGCCGAACTGGTAGCCATGGCGCGACTCGCAGCGGCTGTCGTGCTTCGGATCGAACTGCCGGAACTCGCGGTTGGTCACCTCGCGGACGCCCATGAGGAAAGGCTTGACCGTGACGGCTGCGGCCGGGCGCTCGTCGCGCTGCGCCTTTGCGTCGTTGGAGCCCATCGCGAACGTTCCGCCTGGAACCGATACGAGCGGCATCTCGACTCCGCCGCCGAGCGCAATGGCTTTCACTGGAGAGGCGGGCTTCGTCTTCGGGTCGAACGGCCATCCCGGAAGCGAAAGGACAGGCCCCGAAACGGGCTTCTTGCGCGGCTGCGCGTCCATCGGGTCCTTCAGGACGGGCGCGGGCGTCTCGATCGTCTCGTGGTTGGCGCGCACCCCTGTGTAGAGGGCGCGACGTTCCTCGCGCAGTTTCTCGCGCCCTACGGCGCTGTTGCCGACGATTGTCTGCCAGCGTCCGTGGAAAGGAGTGTTGAAATCGATCCACGTGACCAGACGGTCGCGGGCCTCCGGCGTAAGCACGACGCCATGGTGGCCCTTGTCTAGCATCATCATCAGTTCTGTGGTGTCGGCATGCCATTCCATCGGCTCGAAGAGATGGATGTCGCTCTCGATGCCGGGATGGCGCACGAAACGGACGAGGTTGAAATACGGGACGGAGAACTTGCCGCCGAACCTCGGGCCGACGCGCCCGTGTGCGCGGGAGTGCCAGCCTGAAAGCATGCTCGTGCCGCGCAGGTCGGGTTTCCAGCGCTTGTCGCCGAACATCTCGGCGGCGGGCGGATCGGGGTCGTGGTGGCAGCGCACGCAGAAGGCGTCCAGAACGGGCTGCACTTCGCGGACGAACTCGAAATTGCGCTCCGGGCCGCGCCAGGGGCGGATCTTCTCCAGCGGCAGGTTTGCGGCGACGCGCGGGGCGCGGGCGACGAAGCTTTGCTTCTCGTGGCATCCGGCGCACGAGAGATACTCTCCGCTGCGGGCGGTGAACCAGCTGCGCATCACCTGCATCGCCTTGCCCTCCGCGTCAAGCGGCTGCACGGCGATCGGAGTGTTGGCCGGCACCTGGAAGTAGGCGCTGCCGTCGGGATTCACCGGCACAGTGCCGAGCGTGCGGCGCATGTCCCACGGGCCGTCGAGGCCGATGGAGCCATACAGCCCGCCCTCGTTCTGGAATCCGAAGGTGTAGGTGTAGAGGCGCAGGTCCTTGACCGTTCCGGGCGGGATGTTTTTCAAGCCGGGACCTTCGTAGATGTTAGCCACGTAGACCTGCGCGGTAGGGCATCCGGGAACGGTACGGTCCGGCTGCGCGTGCGGAACCGGCGTCTTCATGAACGGGACGGGCTCGCAAAGATCGTGCCCCGCCTCGCGCAGCAGGCACAGTTCGTTGTCGAAACGGTCGATGAGGTATATGGAGAAGTTGCCCTCGCCCTTGTTCTTGCGGGCGACGAGGAACGTGGTGTCGTCAAGCGGATACGGATGCAGGTTCATGGGCCACGTGCCGTTGTAGAGCTGGTCGCGCACGATGGGATCCACCGGCTTGCCGTAGCCCGGCATCAGCTGTATCGCGCCCTCGCCCTCCTCCGTTCCTTTCGTCACGTCGAAGAGACAGAGCTGCCCCATGCGCCGGAGGCCGTGGTGACCGGTAAGTACCGCCACGAACTGCGTTGGCTTGCCGGGAATCGGGCGGGCGTAGAACATACTGTTCGGCCAGAAAGAGTTGCTGCCGTAGAACGCGCGCTGGTTCGTGCCGTCCGGATTGCAGGTGAAGAGGATGCGGGCGTTGGAGTGCGGCAGGTCGGTATACTCCCACCGCAGGTACATCACGCGGCCGTCCGGCATCACCTCCGGGCACCATGCGTGCTCCTGGTCGTTGCCGAGAATCTCCATGCCGGAGCCGTCGGCGTTGCAGCGGAAAAGGTTCGCGACGGGCGAGTCGCCCCACACGCACGGCACGGCGTACTTGAGCGCGGTGCAGGTGAACACGACATGCCCGTCCGGCACATAGCAGGCGTCGTAGTGGTTTATGTCCGGCGCGTTGTCCCGCGTGACCTGGCGCACCTTGCGCGTGGCGAGATCGAGTTCCAGCACGTGCCAGGCGTTTGACGCGCCGATGCCGGAGAACATGAGCCTGTCCGCATTCCAGTGCAGTTCGACATCGGCAATTGGCCTGCCGCCCTCCGGCTTGTACAGAACCTCCGTGCGCCCGACGTTCGCGCCGCGCACGTCGAGGAAGCACAACTCGTTGTCGTGCCCGTTGCGCGGAAGCATGGAATTGCTCTGCCAGTTGCACGGCAGATGGTTTCGCCCGTTGCGGCGGCGGATGAAGAGGATTCGGTCGAAAGACATCGCCGGGTTGAGGTCTACCATCAGAGTGCGCTTCACGCCGTCAAGCGCAGCCAGGACGTTTCCTGCGGCGGAGACTTCGGCGGACGTCGCGTTCGTCGATGCAATCGAGTCCATTGCTTTGCGCACGACGGCGAGTTGCGCCTCCACGAGATCGAGCGCACCTGCGAATGACGGACTGGACGCCCTGCGATACGCGGCGAGACGCTCGATGGCGGCGATGTCCGAACGCGCTTTCGCAAGCGCCCGTTCGGCGCGTTCGCGCCGGGTGAACTCGCCGGCCTCCACGCGGAACGCGCTGCTGCCCTTGCCGTTGGTCGCGGTGAGACCGCACCGCGCCTCGAAGCGCACCGCGCCCTCGGGAACAGGAAGTATCGCATAGGACGGCGCGTGGGCGCAGATAAACCGCTTGAACGTTTCGCCGCCGACTTTGGCCGGACCATTGCCCGCCCAGCTGACGGCATTGAACGTCACCTTGCCCCAGCCGGCATGGTTTCCGCGCAGTTCGAGCGTGGTGGCGTCAATCCGGGAACCGTCCTTCATCACGAACACCGGTTCGCACCAGATAGCCTGATCGCAGTCGTAATCGTCCGGACCGACGGTCGCCGTGAGTTTCACCTCCTCGGCACCTACAACGGACTCGGCCACGGCAACAGCTTTGTCCCCGCCGCGCACCACTGGTGTTTCGGCAGCCAAGGCCACACCAGCCGTCCCCGTGACGACACACGCCACGAAAGCAATTCTACGAAATGTCAGTTTACCCATGTCGCGATTATAACAAATGCCGCGAAACGCGGCAACGGAATTTTGCCGTCAAGCCCGCAACGCCGCGACAGTCTGCGCCAGGAACTCTTCCGGAGTGGACGCTCCGGCCGTCACGCCAAGACGATGCAGCCCCGCGAAATCGAGCTTCCGCACCTCCGCCATCGACCCCGCGCGTGCGGCGAACGACGCACCGGCCTCGCGGGCGACGTCCACCAGGCGATTCGTGTTCGAGCTTTCCGCGCTCCCCAGCACCAGCACGCCGTCACCGCCGCCGCGCACGAAGTCGGCGACCGCCCGCTGCCTGTCGCGGGTGGCGGTGCAGATATCCGCCGCCGGCGGGGCTTCAAGTTTTGGATAGCGTTTGCGCAAAGCATCGAGGACGGAGTGGACGGCAGAATGCGACATCGTGGTCTGGCACAATGCGCCAAGACACGATTCCGGCGGGAAAGGCAGTTCCGCCACTTCCGCAGCCGACGCGACCACGCGGAATTCCGAAAGTTCACCCGCTATGCCTTTTACCTCGGCATGGTCTGCGCGTCCGACCAGCACGACCGGCACTCCCCGTGCGGCGAAGGCGCGCGCGGCGCGATGCACTCTTTCCACGAAAGGACACGTCGCGTCTACGATCGAAAGCCCGCGCCGCACGGCCTCTGCGCGGACGGCCGGCGCGACGCCGTGGGCGCTGAACAGGATCATCGCCCCGTCCGGCACTTCGTCCAGCGATTCGACAAACGCCATTCCCCGCTTGCGGAGGCTTTCCACGACGTGTTCGTTGTGGACGATTTCATGCAGACAGAAAACCGGCGGCCGCAGTTCGGCCGCCATCGCGAGCGCCCTTTCGACGCCCATGCAGAATCCATGTGGCTGAATCGTTTCGACCGTCATCGCTCCGCCTTCGCGGCTTCCCACAAAGCGTCCATCTCGGCAAGCGTCATCGATTTCAAATCTCGTCCGGCAGCCTTTGCACCTGCTTCGACGGTCCGGAAGCGCTTGGCGAATTTCGCAGTGGCGCCCTCCAGCGCGCTTTCGGCGTCCACCTTGAGGTGCCGGGCGTAGTTCGCCACGGCGAAAAGCAGATCGCCAAGCTCTTCCTTCACGTGGCCGGAATCTGCGGGATTCTCGCTCTTCCGCTCCGCCACGGCCTCGCGCAGTTCGCCAAGCTCCTCCTCGACTTTCTCGAGAACGCCGGACGAATCCTCCCAGTCGAAACCGACGCGCGCGGCCTTTTCGGACGTGCGCTGCGCCTTGAGCAAGGCCGGAAGCGCGGGCGGAACGCCGTCCAGCGCGGAGTGGCGCGTCTCCTTGCGGTGTTCCTGCTGCTTTATCTGCTCCCAGTTCTTCAACACAGTCGCAGGATCGTTCGCCACGACGTCGCCGAACACGTGCGGATGGCGGCGCACCAGCTTGTCAGAAATCGCGTTTGCGACATCGTCGAACGAGAACGCACCCGTCTGTTCGGCCATGACGCACTGGAACATCACCTGGAGCAGCACGTCGCCGAGTTCCTCCACGTAGTTCGCGCGGTCTTCCGGCCTGTCCATCGCGGCGAGAAGCTCGTATGTTTCTTCGAGCAGACAGGGCTTGAGAGACTCCAGCGTCTGGACCTTGTCCCACGGACAGCCCGTCTCCGGATCGCGGAGACGGACCATTATCGAATGCAGCCGTTCTATCCCGGTCATGGTCATGCGTGCAGCATCCGCAGCACCTCGTTGGCGAGTTTCGCGTCGACGGCCTCCGCCACGACGTCAGCGCCGCCAAAGTCCTGATATGCCACATGGTCGTGGACTACGGCGATCACGCCCATGCCTGCGACCAGCGCAGACTTCACGCCTGCGCCGCTTCCTGCCACGGCGACCGTCAACACGTCCACAAGGCCGTTCTGGCTATAGGCGCGACGCCACGCATCCCACTTGCAGTTGCCGTATGTCATGGACGGTTCGGCGTACAGCACCACCTTTTCAGGATCGAACTCGGCGAACGCCGGGGCGAGGGTCTCCACGTTCGCACGTGTCGCCACCACCACCTTGATGCCTTTGTCCGCCAAGGTTTTCAGGAACGCCTTGAACTCGGGCGTCACAGCCGCGGCGGCCCTTTCGTCCACCGCTTTCGCAAACGCCTCGCCCAGCTCTCTGGCGGCGGCGCCGGCGTCGCATTTCTTGCCGAGCTTCGAAAACAGCTCTGCAAGTCCGCCATGATAGTTCCCGCCGACAAGGTGCAAAGCTTCAAGCTTGAGCGTGAGATCGACGCCCTTGGCGGCGAGGACGGACTTGGCGGTGTCGAACAGCACCTGCGCACCGTCCAGCACCGTGAAGTCAAACTCCACAACCACGCCGCGCGTCACGGCATTTTTGCGTTCTTCTGCCATTTCTCCGGAATCCTCCGTTTCACTTCTTCACGATGCGCGTCTTGCGCGGATGAGGCTGGCCAATTTCGGTCAGCATCTTGCGGAAACGGGCGTTGCGCACGTTGAAAGGCTTGCCGCCCTTGATGCGCTCGAACTCGCAGGCGCGGATGACATTGTGGTTGTCCTCGTCCTTGCCGACCACGCCGCCGATTCCGGCGAGCGCACACTCCACGGCCTTTGCCGCACAGGCCTTGATGAGGACGACATCCTGCTTGCACGGAGCAGCCGAACGGGCGAAATATCCGCTCTTGAACACCTGCGTCTTCTCCGCGCCGATAAGTTCGCCGAAGCGCTTCGCGATCCATTGTCCGACGTTCACCTTGTCGAGACGGGGGTGGCCAAACGCGTCCACGGGCACGTCCTCGCCGCGCTTCTTCATTTCCTTTATTATCTCCTTCACGCAGGCGCCTTCGCTCACGAAGATGTTCACGCAGCCGATCTTGTCCATTATCGCGCGCAGACGCTCGGCCTCCGCCTGGAAGTTGATCTTCGCCTCCGGCACGTACACGGCATGCACGTCGTGGCGCTCTTTCGTGAGGCCGAATTCCGGGAGGAACTTGACGCGGCGCTTGATGGCCCTGCGGTAGAATATCGCGGTGAACGCGGTGAGCCAGCCGCAGTTGCGGCCCATGACCTCATGGACGTTCAGGGCTCGCGGGCTCGCGCTGCCTTCGTTGACCACGTTTAAAAAGAACTTCACACCTTCCTCGGCGGCCGTATAGGCGCCGAGAGACTGCTTGATGGGATACACGTCGTTGTCGACGGTCTTCGGAAGCCCGACGACAGTAAGCTTGTAGTTGTTGTTCGCGAGATACGCCGCAAGATCGGCGGCGGTGGTGTTGGTGTCGTCGCCGCCGATGGTGTGCAGCACGTCCACGCCGTCCTTGACAAGCTGGTCGGCGGCCACCTTGAGAGGATCCTCGCCTTCCTTCACGAGACCGCGCTTTACGCAGTCCTCTACATTGGTGAGCTTCACGCGGCTGTTGCCGATCGGGCTGCCGCCGTGCTTCACGAGGCGGAGCGCGTTCTTGCGGACTTCCGGCGTGACGGGGATGGATTTGCCTTTGAGAAGGCCCATGTACCCGTCGACATAGCCGATCATCTCCACTTCCGGAGCCTTGCGGGTGTATTCGTCGATCAGGAACCCGATCGACGAACTAAGGCACGGCGCAAGACCGCCAGCCGTAAGGAACGCAACTTTCTTCACTGCCATTTCATTCTCCTTTTGGTATTGTTGTTGTCAAATCTGCTTCAACACGTTGGCGAGTTCGACAGCCGCCTGCATCGCCGCGAAACCCTTGTTGCCCTGCTTCGTGCCGCAACGCTCGACAGCCTGTTCGAGATTGTCCGCGCTCACCACACCGTCCGCAACCGGCACGCCGGTTTCAAGCGCGATTTCGGAAAACGCCCGCGCCGTGGTCTCGTTGATCAGCCCTGCGTGCGCCGTCGCGCCCTGGACGACCGCTCCGAGTCCTACGATCGCATCGTACTTCCCCGACGCCGCCAGCTTCTTCGCCGTCACAGGGATTTCATACGCGCCTGGCACGCGCACGAGCACTATGTCGCCAGCGTCGCCACCGAGGCGGGCGAACGCATCGCACGCGCCCTTGACAAGCTGCTCCACGAGAAACGAGTTGAACCGGCTCGCCACGAGCGCGACCCTCAACCCCTTCGCCGAAAGCATTCCTTCTATCTCTTTCATTTGCAATCCTTCATCCTTTGCTGCGGAACACGCTGATTATCGCATACTTTGAGGCCTTTGGCAATAGCAAAAAACCACCAATCCGACAATTTTGTAACTTTTTCCGGAAAGAACGATAAAACCTAGGGGGCGGCTTCTGTGCGCATCACTTGTTGAACATGAATTCGACCACGTCGCCGTCCTGCATTTCATAGTCCCGGCCCTCGGGGCGCAATGCGCCAGCGGCGCGGGCGCCAGCCTCGCCGCCATGTTTGACGTAGTCTTCGAACGACACGACCTGTGCGCGGATGAAACCCTTCTCGAAGTCGGTGTGTATCACTCCGGCGCACTGCGGCGCCTTCCACCCACGACGGAACGTCCAGGCACGAACCTCCTTCGGTCCGGCCGTGAGGAAGCTCGCAAGGCCGAGCGTGTGGTAGGCAAGCTTGATCGTGCGGTCGAGGGAGCTTTCGGAAAGACCGTAGCTGGACAAAAACTCCTTCGCCTCGGCGTCGGAAAGTCCGGCAAGGTCGGCCTCCATCTGGGCGCACACCGTCACCATTTCGCATCCCTGCGCGTCCGCATATGCCTTGAGCGCAGCCACGTGCGGGCTTGCGGACGGATCGGCAAGGTCGTCTTCGCACACGTTCGCGCAGTAGATCGTCTTCTTGTCGGTAAGGAAGTGGAGATCGCGAAGGACAGGCAGAATCGGATCGCCCTCGGCACGAGGAAACGTGCGCACGGGTTTGCCTTCGCCGAGATGCGCGAGCAGAGCGGTCATGGCGTCGAACTCCGGACGCTTCTTCGGATCGCTCTGCGCCTCTTTTCTGGTCTTGTCGTGGCGTTTCTGCAGCTGCTCCATGTCCGCAAGCACGAGTTCAGTCTCGATCACCTCCGCGTCGCCGGCGGGATCGATGGGCGCGGACTTGTTTCCGCCCTCCTGCACATGGATTATGTCGTCGTTCTCGAAGCAGCGCACGACGTGAAGAATTGCGTCGCACTCTCGAATGTTTGCAAGAAACTTGTTGCCCAACCCCTCGCCCTTGGAGGCGCCCTTGACGAGGCCGGCGATGTCGGTGAACTCCACGGTGGCGCGTATGATCTGCTGCGGATGCGCAATCTCCGCCAAAGCCTCCAGACGCGAATCCTGCACCTCGACGACGGCGGAATTGGGCTCGATCGTGCAGAACGGATAGTTTTCCGCCGCCGCCTGCTGCCTCTTCGTGAGGGCGTTGAACAAAGTGGACTTGCCCACGTTGGGCAGCCCGACGATTCCTACTGAAAGACTCATCTCGATGTTTCTCCTGAAAGCACAAATTATACCACACGTCCGCCCCGCAGTCAAAGCCGCAACAACGGGAGTGTGCATGTCCCCACCCGCCCTCTCGCCGTCGCGTCAAACAAGCGTCGCCGTTACAGTTACCGTCCTCGTTGGGCTTGCCAACGAGATCGAGGCGGATCGAGAGGCGGTTGCGGTCGCAAATCATCACGCGGAGCGTCGGCTGCTCCGTGCGCGGGTCCACGCCCATAATAGGATTTGTACTTGATTACTGGTTTTGCCATTATTGGCCGCCTTTTGACTGTTGTTGGTTGTTGGACGTTCAACAATATAAATAGCCGAATAACCGACCTAGCCAGCATGAAACACCTCGAAAGGCCGCTTCAAATGCCTCATATGTAGTTGTCTTGTGTTTTCAATCAGCGTTTCCTGCAATTTAGACAAATCGTAAATAGCCCATTTCCTGACGGGTCTGCAATATCGATTGCGGCAGATCGCGCAGAACGTCGCTTCGGTTTCCGGCACGTGCTTGCGTATGCGCCGCATGGTTTGTTTCATCGCCATTGCAGTTTTCCCGCCCTTGCAGGATTTTCCGCTTTCCCTATAGGCTCGCAACCGTATCCCTATAGGCTCACGGCCGTAGATAGTGCAGCGCCACCACACACATCTACTATGCCTACTGCTACTGTCGTTGGGGTGGTTTGTTTTTTAGGTTTAGTTGGGTTGCGTTTCATAGTTTGAAACAACGGAAACAACTCGCTTTTGCGACTTCCATCCACGCGCAGCCCAACCCGGCTGTGCTCGTTTGCAAAACCTGTTTTGCAATCGTTTTCGCCATCGGGCGCGGGCAAGCGACTTGTAAGCGAAACTTCTTCGATGGACTTCCCGATATCGCAAGGAATCGCAACAACAGCACCGCTATTTTGCGCTCGGCTATACTTTGCGGCAAGAGTCAAGGTGGCTGCGGAGCGTATTGGCCCAATTCTTCCATCCATAAAGGGATATATTCAAAAATATTCCCTGTTTGCGCATATATCCCTAAAGGATATCTCGACATCCTTCAAGCGGCGCAGGAATGTCGAGGTGCTCTTTCATGTCCGCTCCAATTTCTTTTGCAAATCCAGGATAACGGCACACGTTCACACCAGACGGATACGGCGCCACGGCCCGTGCCGCCAGCGGCGCCACGTGCCGATGCATATCAAAACAACGTAGGCGATCATGGTTGCCCACAAGGCCGGCATGGTCGGATACAGCCTGTAGACAATAAAAACGAGCGGCAGCCAGAATGCGAACGCGCAGAACAACATCCACAACATGATGAACCGCGTGTCTCCCGCGCCCTTGAGCGCCCCGGAAAGCACCACGTCGGCGCAGTCGAAGCACTGCCACGCCATCATCAGCGAGAAAAGGACGAATCCGAGCGAGCGGAACGCGGCAAGGTCGAACTCGGCCGCATCGGACACAAACAGGTCGAGTATCGGCCTGTGGAGCACAAGCGCGACCAACGACGCCGTGACAATGTAGATTTCCGCTAGAATGAGCGTGCGGCGGGCGGCAATATCCGCCCCAGCGGAATCCCCCGCACCCTGATGTTGTCCCACGAGCGTGCCTGCACCCACGGCGAAACCCTCGATTGGCGCGTAGATGAGGTAGTTCACGGTGAACGTCGCGTTCGAGGCGGCAAGCGCCATGTCGCCAAGCCTTTCCGTCACAAACACGAACACCGTGAATGACACGATGTTCAGGACGGAGTAGATTCCCGCCGGGGTCCCGAAAAACAAGATACGTGCGGCAATGCTCCAAATCCCCTCGGCGGCACGTGAGGACACGCGCCCTCCCGGAGCCTTTCGCGAGATACCGTGCGCGATCCATGCGAGAACGGCGAACTGGAACGCCTGCGCGGCGACCGTGGCAACCGCCGCGCCGCGCATCCCCTGCGGCGCGAGCCGCAGCCCGGAGCTGAAATCGAAACCGAAAATAAGCAAATAGTCGAGGACAATGTTCAGAGCGTTACCGCCCGCATTCGCCCAGAACACCGCCCGCGTCCGTCCAAGCCCGGTGAGATAGGCGGAACATGCCATCATGCCGCAAGTGGCGAACGCCCCCGACATGACAACCGTAAAATAAGTGCTCTCGCGGGCGAGAATTTCAGGAGAATGACCACACCATCTGAAAACGGCGGTTCCCAAAGGAATAAAAGCCGCCAAAACGATTGCCGACACGGCGGCGAGCACAAGTCCCGCATGGTAGCTGCGCACCGCTCCGCGCGGATTCCCGGCCCCGTGGAACTGCGCCGCGAAAGTGCCGGAATAGGTTACGAGCGACTGGAAGAAGCCCACGAACACGAAAGCAAGCATGGACGCTGGAAGAATCGCCTCTAGCGAAGCCGCCGACTCCCTGGCGAGAAACACGCGGTCTGTAAACTGCATGACGGCGTTGTTCGCCATCCCCAGCGCCAGCGGCAGGACAAGCCTCAGAACTTCCCAGTACCCTGTTCGACGGAACTTCACGACAAAGGGCGCGCTACTGGATCACCACCACGGAGACGCCGCCGTGCGCGTCCGACGGCATTTTGTCCTTTACCATAGGCAGCGCATTGGTTGCGCCGCTCGCAGCGTTCCAACCTTCAATCCGCGAAAGCGCCTGCGCGAGGCGGTCTGCGCGTTCGCGTCGCTGGCGCCCTTCAGCCGCCGCCATGCCCCCGATGAAACCGCCCGCCGCAGAAAGCAGCGCGAGCAGCGCAACGGATGCAAAAACGAGAAACGGCCGGCGTTTCCGCTGTAACAGACGGGATTCTTCTTCCACGCGCGCCCGGGCGGCGGCGAGCCGCTCCCGTTCGACGGCGAGTGCCTCCCGCTCAAGGCGCAACCGCTCCTCGGCGAGGCTATGGTCTTCGTCACTCATTGAACAGCGGAGTGGAAAAATAGCGCTCGGCGGTATCCGGCAAGACCGTAACAACGGTCTTGCCAGGTCCAAGCTTGCGGGCGAGCTGCAAAGCGGCGAACACGTTGGTGCCGGACGATATCCCGGCCATGAGGCCCTCCTTGCGAGCCAGATCGCGGGATGTTTCGAGGGCGTCCTCGTCCGTCACGATGCAGATATGGGAGTATATCTTCGTATTTAGGTTGTCTGGTATCAAGCCGTCGCCAATGCCCATCTGAAGATGCGTCCCGACGGTTCCTCCAGCGAGTATCGCGGCATTCTGCGGCTCGACGGCCCATATCTCAATTTCAGGGTTCTGCGCCTTCAACACCTCGCCGATGCCGCTCAGCGTGCCGCCGGTGCCTATTCCACTGCAGAAGCCGTGGATGGGGCGCGCGGCCTGTTCCATTATCTCGAGCGCGGTGTGGTGGCGGTGCGCGCGCGGGTTGGCGGGATTCGAAAACTGCTGCGGCACGTACACGTTCGGGTCGGAGCGGCGCATCTCCTCGGTCTTGCGCACGCATTCGGCGATCGCGTCACCGATATTACCGGCGTCGTGGACGAGCACCACCTCCGCGCCGTAATGGCGCATGAGCTTGCGGCGTTCCTCGCTCACGCTGTCCGGCATGACAATCACG
>JAFPNP010000181.1 GCA_017411125.1 Kiritimatiellia bacterium | reverse complement strand
GCAAAGGAGGAAATCCGCCTCGGACACTTCCACCGCCATCACGAAGACGAAGAGGAATGAAGTCGTCCGTAAAACAGTTCCTCGCGCGCCTTCGCGCAGAGGCCGTGTGCCGTCGCAACGCCGTGACCACGCGCGCCATGGGCCGCTGCCGGCATTTCAGGGCATACGACCTTGGCGAGGACACGTTCGTTTTCGAAAAAGGAGTCTGGACGAACCTAGACGCGCACGCATCCGTGCTTCTCGCAAGAAAGGGAGACCTCCGGCACGGCGCGCACGGCCACGTGATGACCGTCACGACCGGCAACCACTCGGTCGCCGCCCTACCGCTCATCCAGGGGCAGTTCTGGGACCTTTCGCGCATAGCGGTGCCGAAACGAGGCGACGTGATGACGCGGGCGATACTCTGCGGAAACGTGGTGGGAGGCAAGCTGGAGCTCTCGCAGCGCGACGTGCCGTGCAGGCTTCTCGTCGAGCTGGACGACTGGCTCACCAAATCGCTCAAATTCACGCTCGGCGACGTGGTGATGCTGGAACGCACGGACGAAACCCTGGAGCACTACCGGCGCAAAGGAATGGAGTGGCGCGTGAAGCCGCTCGCCTGGACGGAGCGCGAAATGACCGTGGCCCTGCGTGCCAGCCGCAAGCGCATATCCACCGGTCTCACGTACTACCACAGTTCGCGCGGCGTGCATTTTCTCTCCTACGCGGATTTCCACAAGTTTGCGGAGCTTGCCGCCACCGACTTCGCCGTGTTCCGCGAACAGCTGCGCGAATTGACAAGCGTGTTCGAGGGGCACGCCACGTCTTTCCTCCGCCAGCCGAAACTGCACGGGCACCATGAAGTGGAGCTTTTCGGAATGCGGCGCGGCGTGGCGATCGAACGGGTCGTGCCGGAACTGGAGAAACTGATGGAGGGCATAGTCCTGCGGCGCACCTCGCAAGAAGAGGCAGCTATGCGCATCGCAGAAATCGACGCGTTGTACAAGTCGCTCCTCTCGCGCCCGGAACTCGCCGACGAAACGTCCAACGCATTCATCGAGACGCTATACATCCACCTCACCGGCGAAATATACTCCGTCATGGGCGAAGGATCCACCCCGGCGTTCGACGACAGGCGCACCGCCCTTCCGGGCGCGACATTCGTCGACGGACGCCCGGTGTTCCATCCCGGCGTGGACGCGAGAAGCGAGGTGCTGCTGTCCAACATCCGCGCCCTTATGAGCAAGGACGAACACGTGGAATACGCAAACGTGTACGAACTGCGCACGGATGCGGACGGCGACGAGCGTCCCATAGGCCAAGGCAGCACCAGAGAGATAGTCTACAAATCCGATCGACGACCCGTAGTCGCATCGCTCGTCGAAAAGCGGCTTGCGCATTCGGGCCGGGGATACGGCAGCTACGTGATAGCGCGCGTGCAGGCGTTCACGTCACTCGGCGTAGGCCTTGCCGAGTACCGCCTTCTCCGCCGCCGCATAACGCACGGGCGCGGCGCGTTCTTCGACTATTTCATAAGAACGCGATGCGAGGGCGAACCGCTTGCGGACATACCGGCGGCATATTTCCAGATGGCCGGCGAGTTCGGCGGCGCCGAGGCGGGCGAAGACCCGCAGGTCGTCGCCGCGCTGGCGTTCCTCATGGGCGACGCCGCCGCGCAGAACCTGGCAATGAAGAAGTACGATCCCGTCGCCAAGACCTGCCACTACGGCACCGGCAAGGAAATCTACCGTTTCGGATACGACATCAAGGCCGGGCGTCTCATGCCCAAAGCCGTTTCGTGCTGTTCCGTGCGCGGGTCGCTTGGATGGCCGGACGTATCGCTGACCGAATCCAATCTCGACGCGATATGCCGCTTCTACATATCCTTCTACGCGAAAACGCTTGCGGCGTTCGCCAAGAAGCACCCCGTGATCACCCTTCCCGTGCTCGGCGAACGCTTCTTCGCCGGGTTCGAGTTCCGGCTGAGGGCGATGGAATGGCAGTTCACCATACAGCGCGACGCATTCGAAGACTTCAATCCGAATCTTCCTCCGAAATACGGCTTTCTCGCCAAATGGCACTTCGTCCTATGGTCGCTGGAACGCCATGTGCGCCGCATAAACGTGCTGCGCCACGCATTCATGGAGCGCATCGCCAATCCGGACGCGGTGGAGGTCGAGACGCCCGCCGAGGACATGCACGCGATCGAGGACGCAAACGCGACAAGCGTCCTGAACGCGCTCGAAGACATTGAAATCCGTTTCATCGGAGAGTCTGGGGAATGAGTGGCCCAAACATGCGTATCTCCGTCGCCGCCCCTGCGGCTGCGGCCGTGCTGAGCGCGGCATTGCTGGTCGCGGCGTTTCCGCCGTTCAGCGAAACCGCATCTGCGGCGTTCGCGCTAGCGCCAATGCTGGCGACGGCGAGGCTGGCGTCGCCTAGAAAAGCGGCCTGGACGTGGTTCGGGGGCGGCTTCGCGTTCTGGTTCGCAACGCTCGCATGGATGCCGGCGATATGCAAGAACAACGGTCCGTGGCCGTTGGTTGTGCTGGGATGGTTGGGGTTGTCCGCCCTGTGCGCCGGCTATTTCGCGCTCTTCGGCTGGCTGGACGCGCATGCATGGAAAAGGTGCGGCCGGTGGGGACTTGCATTCGAACCCGTGCTGTGGGCCGGGACCGAATGGCTGCGCGGATGGCTCTTCACCGGGTTTGCGTGGAACTTTCTCGGCACGGCGCTCGGCCCAGTGCCGGATCTCCTTGCGCCTGCGCGCATCGGCGGCGTCTATCTCGTCAGCGCCGCGGCGATTCTCGTAAACGGCGTGTTCGCCACGCTGCTGTGCAGAGTCGTCGAACAGATGCGGCGTAACGAAGAACGGCGGTGGCGGCGCTGGACGAGGTCTCTCGAAACCGCACTGCCGCTTGCCGCGGTCCTGCTTCTGTTCTGGGCCGCGCGCGCGCCGTCCGGCGCGGATGCCGGACAACTTTCGATTCCGCTCCGCGTAGCCCTCGTCCAAAGGAATGCGCCGTGCGTGTTCCGCGCCGGGACCGAACGCGAACACCCACTTGCGGCATACGGCAGACTGATGGAAGCCGCAGCGCCCGCCAAACCGCACCTCGTCGTGTGGGGCGAAAGCGCCATGGCGGAATTCGGCCGTCTGGAAAGTTCCGCCGCCATGCGCGTGGCGGAAGCGTTCGCGCGCCGGACGGGCGGCGCCGCGCTGGTCGCCGGAGGGGACTACCGCGCACAGACGAATGGAGAGGTGCGTGTATACAACGGCGCCGGGCTTTACGCCATCGACGGCTCGAACACGACCCTTCAAGTCTACTGCAAACAGCATCTCGTGCCGTTCGGGGAATACATCCCGTTCGACAAGTGGATAACGCCTCTTCAACGTCTGTCGCCCATAGGGCTGTCCCTGCACCCCGGCGAGGCCAAAGTTCTGGAAACGAAAGCGGATGGCGCCACCGTGAAAATAGCACCGCTCATCTGCTTCGAGGACACCGTCCCCGCGCTCGCCCGGCGCGGAGCGCGTCTCGGAGCGCAGGCAATCGTGCTAATCACGAATGACAGCTGGTTCTCGGATTCGTGGGAAGCGGAACAGCACGCCGCGCAGGCCGTGCTCCGCGCCGTGGAAACCGGCCTGCCCGTGATACGCACGGGAAACTCCGGCGTAACCGGAATAATCGAACCGTCCGGACGCACCCGTTGGCTCACGGACGGCAACGGTCGTCCGCTCGTAGACGCCCCTGGTTGTCAACTTGAAACGGTGAAGGTGCAAACCGGCCCACGCCTCACACCGTACACGCGATTCGGGGACTGGCCCTTGCTGGTCCTTTTCATCGCTTCCATTGCGGGCCTGTTTATGGTAAAATATCGACATGCAAACGACCGATAAATGTCCATGCGCCTCCGGCAAGCCATACGGCGAATGCTGCGGGCCGATCATAAAAGGCGACCGCAAGGCGGCGACCGCCGTCGAACTCATGCGCGCGCGCTACAGCGCCTACGCGGTAGGCGACGTCAAGTTTCTTTACGAATCGTCAGGCGCGGAAGTCCGCAAGGACTTCGACGAGAAGAGCACCCTCGAATGGTCCAAAGCGGCCACGTGGGAGGGTATCGACGTAAAGGAGACGGAACGCGGCGGCGAGGGCGACGAAGACGGATACGTCTCGTTCACCGCGCACTATACGGCGAACGGACAAACCTGCGAACACCGCGAACGCTCCTATTTCAAGCGAATCGACGGCGAATGGCGCTTCATAGACGGGCAGATAGACACAGGCATGCCCTGGCAACGCGAAACGCCGAAAACCGGACGCAACGATCCTTGCCCCTGCGGCAGCGGCAAGAAATACAAAAAGTGCTGCGGGAAGGACAAATGAGACCGGCCGCGTTTCTCTTCGATCTGGACGGAACGCTGCTGGATACGGAAACGCACTGGATCCGAGCCATAGCCGAATGGCTTGCCGACCGCGGAGCCGACATGTCCTGCGACGCCCTCGCCCCGCTCGTAATGGGGCACAGCTGGATCGATATCCACGCCGCCCTCCACGACGAGTTCCCGCAACTTCCCAAAGCGTCTGCGGCGGAGGACGCGCAAACGCTGCGCGACTACTACGCTCGCCTCGCCGTCAACCCGAAGGAGCAGATCATCCCCGGCGCGGTCGCGTTCTTCAAAAAGGTTGCGCGCATCGCGCCATGCGTGATAGTTTCCGGCTCGCCGCATGACGACGTCGTCCGCGCCACTGAACTGTGCGGCATCGAAAACATCGTGCGCTTCGTTTTGGGCGCAGAAGAGTATGGGCGCGGCAAGCCGGCGCCGGACGGCTATCTAAAAGCCGCAGCGATGCTCGATGTCGACGCCAGCGAATGCGTGGTGGTGGAGGACTCCACCGCCGGCGTGCAGTCTGGCCGGGCGGCCGGAATGCGCGTGATAGGCATAAACCGAAACCCATGCGTGCCGCAGG
>JAFPNP010000180.1 GCA_017411125.1 Kiritimatiellia bacterium | reverse complement strand
GGCGAGCTCGCGCGTGGGCGAGAGAACGAGCGCGCGCGGATGGCCGGGCGCACACTCGCCGCCGCTCAGCAGGAGGCGGTTGAGTATCGGCAGCATGAAGGCAGCGGTCTTGCCCGTTCCCGTCTGCGCGCAGCCGATCAGGTCGCGCCCCTCTAGGAGGTGCGGTATCGCCTGCTCCTGAATCGGCGTGGGAACGGTGTAGCCTGCATCCGCGATTGCATACTGGAGGCGCGCGTCGAGCCTGCCAAAGACATTCGCCTCGTATGCGGCGGGCGGAGGATCCGTCGGAAGCGGTGGCACCTTTGGCGCGTCGTCCTTCTCCGCAAGGCCGAAATGCGGATTAGGACGGCCACCATGCCGCCGCTTTTTGTGCCTGTTGAAGAACGGAGGCTTGCCTCCGCGAAAACCCCTGCCGCCATTTTTTCTGAATTCTGCTGCCATGGCGGATAGTATAGCATAAAGAGCGCCTAGTGCCTAGTGCCTCTCCGCATTCATTCGCTGGGGACATGGATTTATGGTATAATTTGAGGCGAGCCCTTCGGGGCGAAAACCATCCATCTCGTCCATCTTTGACGAACACTAAAGGTACCGACAAGTGAAAACGACACTGTTTCTGCACGCCGCCGGCGCGGCTTTCGTGTTTGCGGCGCACGCAGGCGGATTCTCCGTTTCAACCTCGACGAAGCTCGAGGCCGATGCCGACTGGCGCGGCAAGGGCGTGGTGACCGTCTCGGCCGGCGCGACGCTCGACCTGGCGGGACGCCGCCTCTCGCTTTCCGGCATCGCTGGCGCTGGCACGATCACCGACACGGCCGGCGGCGGCGTGCTGTACGTGGACGTGCCGGAGGGCGTCTCGGCCGTAAACACCAACGTGTCGTTCGCGGGCTCCCTGCGCTTCGTCAAGGCGGGCGCGGGCGACTTCCGCCAGGCGTGCATGGGCCACAGCTACGGAGGCGGCACCCTCGTGGCGGCGGGCGCGCTCCGATGCAAGGCGGGCGACCTAAACTCCGAGCCCGCCAGACGGCTGAACTGGGGCCGCCCCGGAACCGAGATACTGATCGAACGCGGCGCGACGCTCGACCTGCGGGACTCCTGCAACAACTGCTACTGGAACATCGTGCTCGACGGCGGGCGGCTTCTGCTGCGGGACTCGCGGCCGAATCCCGCCAGCGACGCTCAGGTGCAGAACCTGAAGCTCCTCGCCGACTCCTCGATGGAGGTGTGCGACTCCGGCTTCATAGGAAGCGGCTACGGCAGATGCAGAATCGGCCTGAACGGCCATCGGCTCACGGTCAACTGCGTGCGCGGCCATGCGGCGTACCTGTTCAACACGACGTTCGTCTCGTCCGGTTCGCTGCGGTTCGCGACTGCGGACGGCAGCAGCGTCCTGATAGACAAGGTTCCTGTCGATGAAGCGCCGAAGGCGGGCGCCTTCTTCGACGACGACATCGCTAAAAGCACGGCCGTCATCCCCGCTCCGCGCGAGATGAGGCTGACGGGCGGTGCCCACTGGGCGCAGAAGCCGCCGAAGACGGTGAAGGCCGCAGGCATCCCGCCGGAGGGATACGAGATCTCCATCACGCCTGACGGCATAACGATACGCCATTCGGACGACGCGGGCGCGTACTACGCGAACACGACGCTCTCCCAGATGGGCCGCTGGGACGCGAAGAAGAAGTGCAAGGTCTATCCAGGCCTGGAAATCAAGGATTCGCCGAAGTTCAGGTGGCGCGGCGTCCACATCGACGACTCGCGGCACTTCCTCGGCAAGGACGTCGTCATGCACATAATCGAGCAGATGTCGTGGTTCAAGTTCAACGTTCTCCACTGGCACCTCATAGACGACCAGTATTGGACGCTTGAGATTCCGGGCTATCCCGAACTGCAGCAATATGGCGGCGAGTGTCTTGTCGCCGGCCAGTCCCGCAAGTACCATGGCGAGAAGGTGTCGCCCGGCATCTACACGGCAAACGACGTGAAGGAGATCGTGGAGTACGCGAAGGCGCGCCACATCACCGTGGTGCCCGAGGTCGAGTTCCCGGGCCATTCCGTGTGCGCGCTTTGCGCCTATCCGCAGCTCAGCTGCGATCCGCAGTACATCCTCAAGCGCGGGCGCGACCCGTCCAACTTCGGCGGAGGAGGAGACGGCGTGTTCTGCATAGGCAACCCGGAATCGATACGCTTCCTCGAGAAGGTGCTCGACCACGTGTGCGAGATATTCCCGTCCGAGGTCATACACATCGGCGGCGACGAGTGCCCGCGCACGTTCTGGGAGAAGTGCCCGAAATGCCAGGCGTTCGTCAAACGCGAGGGATTGACGGGCATCGAGCAGATCCAGCCCTGGGTGACGCGGCACTTCACCGAATATCTTGCCAAGAAGGGAAAACGCGCCATCGGGTGGGACGAGATCTTCATCGAGTCCAAGAACCGCCACGTCACCGCAGGCAAGGCGAAGATCACGTCGCTGCTGCCGAAGTCCACGATGGGAATGTGCTATCGCGTGCAGGGCGCCGGCGCCGCCGCCGCAAGGCAGGGATATGACGTCGTGATGACGCCGCATACGTACACGTACTTCGACTATCGCCAGGGACTTGCCGAGGATCCGTTCATGTATTTCGGCGGCTGGCTACCGCTCGCGCGCGTCTATCAGTTCGACCCGCTCGCCGGAGTGGACGAAGAGGCGCGCCAGCACATCGTGGGCGGCCAGTGCTGCAACTGGACGTCGCACACGTTCTACCGCTACGATCTCGAATGGAAGCTCTGGCCGCGAGGATTCGCGGTCGCCGAGGTGCTTTGGACGTATCCGGACCCCAGGAAGCGCGACTTCGCCGGCTTCTCGGCGCGTGCCGAGGAGTGCCGCCGCAGGCTCATAGCCGCACACGTCAACTGCGCCCCGCTCAAGTGAGAGCCCACTCCGCCGCCGCTTTATCGCGGCGGCATGGAGCGAACAAGGCAAGGGTGCGCCCAATATCGCAATATAGCGCGAAAAGACAAAGGAGAAGATGCAATGAAGAAGGCGGTTCCCGTTTTTCTACCTGCGGCGGCGTGTCTCGCCGGGCTCGTGGCGCTCCCATGCGCGGCGGAAGCGCCCCGCGCGCGCTTCACGCACAAGATGCCGGCCTGGACGAACGAGCAGCCGCTCAACCCGCCGCGCGAAGAGCTGGCGCGCGCCTTCGCCGACCCGTTCGGCAAGGTGCAGACGGCCACGTTCTGGTACTGGATGAACGGCAACATCTCGTGCGAAGGGATCCACCGGGACCTCGAGGCGATGAAACGCGCCGGCATCGACCGCGCGTATATTTCGGACATCGGGTCGGACGTCCCCAGCCTGTCGAACAAGCCCGGCCCCGTGAAGACGTTCTCGCCGGAATGGTACAAGGCCGTGGCGACGGCGTTCGAGACCGCGAGCCGTCTGGGAATCGAGCTCGGAATGTTCAACTCCCCCGGCTGGAGCCAGAGCGGTGGCCCCTGGGTGAAGCCGGAGCAGGCCATGCGGCGCGTCGTCGCGAGCTGCGTGACGGTGGAGGGCCCGCGCGACGGCGTGTCGCTGCCCGCACCGAAGTTCGAGAACGCGCCGGCGGAACACGCGCGCGACGTCGTGGCCGTCGCATACCCCGCCCCGAAGGGCTTTGCCGACCGGATTGCGGCCCGCGTGTCGGGCGAACCCCTGCGTTCGCGCGGCGGCCGGCCGCTCGTGGTGGAACTGGAGTCGCCGGCCCCTTTCACGGCGCAGGCGGCCGAACTCGC
>JAFPNP010000179.1 GCA_017411125.1 Kiritimatiellia bacterium | reverse complement strand
GACCGACTTCGGACGTCTTCTGCACCGTCAGGACAAGGAGCGTGTTCATGACGCAGAACAGCGCGACCACGGTAATCAGCATCAGCAGAAGCGCGGTCATGTTCTTCTCCACCGCGAGCGCATTGAATAGTTCGCGGTCCGCCTGGCGCCAGGTGACGGCGCGGCAGGACGGCGCGGCGGCGGCGATCAGCCCGCACACGGCATCGAACACGGGCGCGTTCGCAGGCTCGTCCGTCTTGACGTTCACCGAAAACACGCCATCCTCCAATCCCATCAAGTCGCGTGCGTTCGGGAGCGAACATATGGCGAAGTGCGCATCGTAGTCGCGCTGTCCGGAAGAAAACAGCCCCGTGACGCGCCACTTCAGCGGAAGGTATATCTCGTCGCGGGAGGCAAGCGTTTTCGGGGAGTAGATCGTGACATCGTCGCCAACCCACACGCCGAGCGTACGGGCGAGGTCTACGCCAAGGACGATCGAATCGCCGTCAAGGTCGTACTTGCCCGCGAACGGTCTTCCAATCCTGTAGACGCCTCCCATGCGTTCAGGATCGACGCCCATGACCATGGGAGTTGCAATGCGCCCCCGGAACTCGAGCATGACGGGCGTGTTGATTTCAGGGGAGACCGCAGCCACGCCGGGAATCGCCATCAGACGTTCGCACAACGCCTTTTCGCCGCGAATGACGTTGCCGGAACCAGCCGACCGAAGCGTCACGTGCGGCTTGAAGTCGAGGATCTTCTCCTGCCACATGTCCCCGAAGCCAGTCATCACGGCGCGAACTATAACGACCACCGCGACGCCAAGCAACACGCCCAGCACCGAAACGCAGGTGATCACGCTCGTCACGCTGCGCTTGGGCTTAAGATACTTGAGCGCGAGGAAAAGGCTGAACGGCATGGATCAGAGATCAATAGACACGCCGACTTCGCCGGTCTTGTCCTTGGTAAGCGCCTCGACCTCGACCTCGATTTCAGCAGCCTTGAGCGAGGTGGTGGGCAGATAGCGGTAGTACACCATCAACTGCAGCGCAACAAGGCAGGTGTCCATCACGGGGCGAGTGGTGTGTACGTCCTTGTTCACCCAATGGCCGACAGGGCAATCCTTGCCTTTGGCGTCCTTGACCGTGAGAGGCGCACCGTCCTTGTTCTTGTCCATGATCATCGCGGAAGGATAGAGCGCCTTCATCTCGGCGTTCCACTTCTTCCACTGCACCTGGTTTACGGGAATCGCGTTCTTCGCCATGCCGGCCTGGTATTTGCACTGCGTGGCATAATAGCAATAATACTGCGGGCACGCTCCGGTGGAGGTTTTCTTGGAAAGCTCGTCCTTGTTGAAAGTCGGTATCCAATCCTTCATGTAGTCCAGGGCGGCCTTGACCTGCGGGGTGTTGCTGAATCCGAGAAGCTGCATAGCGAGGCAGCCGGTCGCGGTGAGGCCGGTCGGATTTTGGCCTGCGCGATAGTTGAAGCCGCCCTTGCGGAAGTTGCGCGTCTGGAGGCACTTGATGGCCTTCTTGATACACTCGTCCATGCCGTCGACGTGGAGACCGGCCATCTTGCCGGCCTTGATAGCCTGAAGCGCCCATCCGGCGAAGGAGAGGTCGTCCGGAGCCTCTTTGGTGATCGGAGCCATGTTGTAGTTCCAGCCGCCAGTCGGAGTCTGTCCCTTGATGATTCTCTTGAGAGCCTTTTCCGCGGCGTCCATCGCGTTCGGGTTCTTGGTCATTCCATACGCCTCGCAAAGAGCGTACGTGGCGATGAGGAAGGAGTACTCGTGACCGTCGACATCCCTCATGACCGTCTTCCCGCCGCTTTCCTGAACCTGGCCGATAAGGTAATTGAGACCTTTCTCGACCGTCTTGCCGAACTCTTGCGAGGCCGGCGTCTCGCCATGCGCAAGGTACGTCAGGATCGCAAGGCCGGTCGTGGCGGCGCCAACATGCGCCTTGCCGTAATTTCCGGGCCAGGAACCATTGGGAAGCTGAATGTGCTTCAGCCAGCGCAGGGCCTTCATGACGGCCTCCTCGGTCTTGGGATCGCCATACTGCGCTCCGCCGCGCGTGTACGTACCGCGGACGCCGGCGTTGCGGGCGGTGCCCGCGACCGACTTCATGGTGACAGGGCTCTTGATCTGGAGCATCGCGTCCATCGTGGCGACCTTGACGGACTGCGGCTCCGCCGTGGGCGGCGCGACCTCCGCCGACGTCTCGGTCGGCGATATGCTCGGCACGTCCATCTGGACCTCGACCTCCATGTCCGGCGGCGGCTCAGTCTCGGGCGGCTGCTCGATTTCTTCGAGCTTCTCCTCCTCCTTGTCGACCTGGGCGATTTCGACGTCGAACTTCTTCTCGGTCGGTCCTCCTACCGCCGTAACGACGAACAGGATGATTGCGGCGATCGCCGGAAGAAGAATGGCGAGCAGCGGCGCGACCTGGCGCTGCAGCTCGATGACGGCCTCCTTGTACTCGCGGGAGTCGTGCGAACGCCCCAGCCCGACGAACATGTTCAGAAGGCGCCTGAAATACCCGACCTCCTCGTACTTCGCCATCTCCTCGCGGAGCTGTTCCTTCATGCTCTCTTCGTCAATAGTCTCCATGGCGGGCTCCCTTCATCACATGCTGAATATCGAAACGTTGTACATCTTGTATTTGTTGCATATGTCGAGCACCTGCACGAGGAATCCGTGCGGCGAGTTCAAGGTGCAGCGCACCAGCACCATCGACTGCGTGGAAGCCTTGGAGAGCTGCTTCATGTGGCTGTCGAGTTCCTTGAACGACACGCCGCGGGTGTTGAAGACGACGCCTTCCGGGCCGATGTCGATCTTGATCTGCGTGTCGTTCTCTTCGCTCTGCGCGGAACCGGCGTTCGGCGCGGGACGGTTTGCGTTGAGCTTCGAGAAGATATCCTCCTGCTTGATGGTTACGACGAAGAAAATCATCAGCTGGAACACGACGTCGATCATCGGCGTCATCTCGGCCTTCGGATTGTCGTATGTCTTGCGTGCCATCGGTCTGCCTCCTGCTGCGCTATTTGCCCGACTTGTGCTCCTGGATCGCGACGAACGATATCTTCCACACGCCGCACGCCGCGCAGATGTTCATCACGCGGGCGACATGCTTGTGCGGAGTGTTCTTGTCCGCCCTTATCATGCAGGGGAATTCGGAGCCGTAGCGGTTCTTGCGCTCCTTGATCTTCTGTTCCAGCGCCTTGTCGGTGAGCGTGATATTGCTGAGCGAGACGCGCCCGCTCCTGGCCACGTCGATCGTGAGCTGCGACGGGGGCAGCTCCTCCTGGGTGAGGACTATGCCGTGCTTTCCGTCGGCGAGCTTGATCGTGGTGTCCTTGTCGTCGCTCATCTTGAGGGTGACGACGAAGAAGATGATCAACTGGAACACGACGTCGATCATCGGCGTCATGTCCAGCGATGCGTCCTCGTTGTTCGGCTTCTTCATGGGAAGGCCTCCTTCCCCGGATTAAGCCTCGGGCTCCACTTCGACGTTGCGGAGCGGCTTGATGAGCTCCATCGTGAGCGCCGTCATGCGCAGGATGAGCCTGTTGGCGTTGTTGCGGATGGAGTAGAAGAACGTGAGGGACGGAATAGAAATCACGAGGCCGCCGGCGGTCGTCCAGAGAGCCTGGGAGATGTTTCCGGCGAGGGCGCCGATATCCGGCACGCCGGAAGCCAGCGTGGCGAAGCACATGATCATGCCCTGCACCGTGCCGAGCAGGCCGAGCGACGGGGCGAGGTTCGAGCATACCGAAATCCACGTGAGCCGCTGCATGATGCGCTCGATTTCGAGGTCTGCGGCGGCGTTGACGGACTCCTGGATCACGTCGTAGCCGTCCTCCACGTGCTGGAAGGCGGCGCCGAGTACGTTCGCCATCGGCGACGGATCGGATTCGCACGCCTTGATGGCCTTCATCACGTCGCCCTCGGCGACTGCGCCCTGGACGTTGTTGATGAGGTTCTGCGGCATGAGCTTCTGCGGCTTGATGAGCACCCAGCAGTCCACGATGAAGTAGATCGCCGCCACGCCGTCGAGGAAGAGAGCGAGCCACAGAATCACGCCAAGCGTACCCGAACCGAACACGACGTCCATAAAGCCGCCAGCCGACTTCTTCTCCTCTTTCACCGCGCCGCCGGTTGCGGTGTCTGTCAGGCCGGCGTTGCCCGCCGCGGCCGCCGGGGCCGGGTCTTGCGCCAGCGAAACGGAAACGGCGACCGGAGCAGCCACCAGGCCGAACAGCATCATTGCAGCCGCCACACTCTTGCGCATCTTCATCATCTTCATTTTCTTTCTTCCTCTTTTGGGGTTGATTTAGATTGTTTCTGTTTGGATTGTCTTTTGACTGTTTTTCGAAATCACTTGTTTGCCCACGGGCTGGATGCGTAGGACGCCTTCAGCTCGGTGCGCATGGCGTCCGCACGCCCGCTCTGGTTGAGTTTGTCGAAGCAGCTGGCCGCCTTGTACAGCGCCTCCGGGCGCAGACGTTCCGCCACTTCCGGCTCGGTATAGAGCAGCGCGACGCGCAGATAGCCGTCGATGAGAGCCTTCTTGCAGGCGTCGGCGGAATCGTTGCCGTCCTTCATTGCCATGTCGCCTGTCATGAGCAAGGCGGCGCCGCGCGAAAAACGGTCTTTCCCCTTAAGCGCCCGCTCGACGTTCTTCGTCAGCGTGGAACGGCGATTCGCGCCGAGCAGCGCACTCCAGTAGGCCGGCACGAGGTCGCCCTTGTACGCGGCGGAAGGATCGTCGCGGATGATGCCGTCGCACACCTTGAGTGCCTCTTCGGGCTTCTCCATCGCGATGTAAGCCTCCGCGAGATAGCGTCCGGCGGCCTTGTCCCAGTTGAAGCGCGTGTACTCCTTGACGATCTTCTGCAGGACGGGCGCGGCGGCGGCGCCCTGCCCCTTGTTCACCTGGGCGACCGCAGCGTCGAAGCCCTCGGGCTTGGGCACTTCGACCTCGGCCACCTCGTCGCCCTTGACCTGTATCTCGAAGTTGCCCTTCGTGACGACGTAGGCTTTGTCCCTCGAACTCCAGCGCATGACGCCCTTGTGCTCGACTCCGGTATCCGTCCTGATGACGCCGGTCACTGCGCCGCCGGCCGCCAAGGCGGAAAGCGCGCAGAGCGCCGCAAATATCATGTTCGTCCGCATTGTGTATCCAACTCCTTACTGCTTCGCCGCCTCGCCGCCTTCGAGCGGCTTGAGGACGGATTCGATCTTTCCGGCGTTCGCGCCGTTCTGCCCGAACAGTTCGCGGTACTTCCGCCCGTAGCCGAGAATGTCGTCCTTCGGGGCGTCGGCGGCGGCCATGAGCGGCAGAAGATGCGCATAGCACCGTTCGAGATGGTCGAGCTGCGCCTGCGTCATGTCCTTCGCCGGGTGCGCCTCGTTCGGCTCGTGCGCCATGAGGAACGCCTGGAAGGTGACGATCGCCTTGCCGCGGGTCTCCTTCATCTGCTCGCGGAGGTTCATGGCGGCCTCGGCGTCCATCTTGCGCAGCAGGATCTCGCCGCTGCGCAAGTCGAGCTCGTCCTGCGCGATGCGCGAATCCTTGCGGTAGTTGCGCAGCTTCTTGAGCGCGCGCACTGCGGTGTTGAAGGAGTTCATGCGGAGCATGTCGTCCTTCTCGCGGCTGCCCTCCTGCGACGCCACCTCGATGAGCATCTCGTAGGCGTCCACGACGAGAGAAGACTTGCCGTACTTCTCCACGAACTCGTCAAGCCTCTGGCGCGCCTCCGCGTAGTTCTTCGCGCCGAACAACGCCTTCGCCTGCCCGAGAGACGCCGGAGCGATGTAGGACGAGGCGTTCTTCAGCGGCTTCGCAAGTTCGATGGCCTTCGAGTACGCCTGCTCGGCCACGTTCCAGCTCTTGGCGGAAAGCAGCACGTCGCCCGCCTGGAGGAACTGGTACGCGGTGTACTTGCCGCCGGGCGTTTCGAGCATCTTCTTGTACTCGGCCACGCCCTCGGCGTTCAGCCCCATCTCGACGAGCGTCGCGGCAAGGCGCGGCACGGAGTTCTTCGCCTCGTCGGACTCCGGGAACTCCTTCTGCAGACGCGCGAACGCCTCCTGCGACTTCTCCATGTTCTTCTCCGCCGTGTAGATCGTCGCAATCCTCACGAGCGCCTGCGTGGCGCGGTCGCCCTTGGGATAGGCCGCGAGATACCGCTCGAACGCCTTCACGGCCTGGGCGCGGAACACGCTCACCTTCGCTTCCGGCCAAGTCATCCTCTGCCAGCACGCGCCTTCGAGGAAGAGCGCCTGGGAGTGGCGGAGAGCGTACTGGTCCCTGTCCTCCTTCGCCATCGAAGCGCCGCCCTCTTCGAGAGCCTTGCCAACCTCGTTGCCGACTGCGCGGAAATCCTTGATCGCGCCGGCCACGGCGCGGTACGCCTCCTTGCGGATGGCCTCGGCGGCGGCGGTGTCGTTCGTCTCGGCGGCGGTCTCGAACGCGGCGAAACCACGCTTCTGCTGCATGAGCGCGAGGCTCAGCCGCGCCGCGGAACGGGCGCTGACCTTCTTCGTCGCGTCCGCGAACGCCCGCAGCCACTTCTCCTGCCCCGCCTGGTCTTTGAGCTTGGCGCTGCAGAGAGCGAGGAACTGGAGAGCGTCCGCATACTTGGGCGACGTCTGGTAGCCGGCGGCCACGATCCCGTAGTAGCGCGCCGCAGTGCGCCAGTCCTCGGCGCGGTACGCCTGCCCGGCAAGCGTCATGGCCGTCTGCACGGCGTTGTAGTGCGTCGGGTAGTTCGCGAAATACGCGGCGTACAGCTCGTGCGCGCGAACGCGCTCGCCAAGGTCGTTCTCCTTCGCGGCGAGACGCAGCACGCATCCGGCGGCGGCGCGGACGATCTCCTCGGACTTGCCCTTGAACTGCGTCGCGACGAAATCCTCCGCCTCCTTCGCCTCCTTGGCGTAGTCCGCCTGCTCCTTGGAACCCTTCTTCGCGTTCTGCCGCAGGTTCACGTAGCATTCGGCGAGCAGCCCGCGCGCCTCGACGGCCTCCTTCGTCTCCGCGGCGCGGGAGAGGATGTCCTTGTAGGCGGCGGCGGCCTTGTCGTACTCCTGGCCGCGGTAAAGCTCGTAAGCGCTGCCGTACTGCATCGCCAGCACCTTCGCCTTCTGCTCCGCCGTTATGTTCGTCTTGATTTCCGTCTTGTAGCGCTCCTTGACGAACTCGGCTATGCGCTCCGAAAGGTCGCCCGCGTCTGCGGCCCACGTGGACTCCGGATACTTCACGAATACGTTTATCGCGTGGTTGTACGCTCCCAGCCCGTTGCGCCTCTTGCCCGGCCCCGGACGCGCGCCGAAGAGAGAATCCTTGATCAAGTCCTCGTTCGGCTTCGGCTTCTTGACCTCCGCCTGCACCGTGTTCCACAGCATCTTCGCCAGCAAATAGCGGCACTCCGGCATCGGGCTGGCCCGCACATAGCCGAGCTTCCCGCCGGGATCCTGCTTCACGAGACTTTCGTGTATCTCGCTGAGCTGCTGCATGTAGCCGTTCACGAGCGTCTGGGCTTTCTGCGGCATGCCGCGCAGCATCGCGATGTGCGCCTTCATCGAAATCGCCTTGCCGAACACGATGATCAGCTCGTTCTTCCACAGAAGCTGGTTCACGATGGCCTCGGACTTGGCCAGATATGCGTCACGGGTCTTGACGGCGTTCGCGTCCTTGGCGTCGGCCGGTATGTCGTCCGCGAGGCGGAGCATCAGCTCGACGGCCTCCATGGCGACGGTGCACCACTTCTCCTCGCCGAGAAGCCCGTCGCCGAGAGCGAGCAGCGTGTCGTAGATTCTGACGGCTTCGGGAGCGTTCTTCTCGCGCGTACACATCTGCGCCCACTTGAAACCGCTGTCCACGTAGAAGTCGAGCAGATCCTCGCCGGGCTTCTTGATGACGGCGAAGAACTCGCCGTATATCTTGCGGCATTCGGGCATCATGCCGCGCGCATAGTACGCATCCGCCATGGAAAGCCGCAGCGCCCAGTACTCGCCCTCGCCGCCCTTCTTGCCCTTTAAGGCGTCGACGGCCTTCTGCACGGCGTCGAACTTGCCCAGACGCAAATCGCCCTGAAGCTCGAGCACCTTGAGTTTCGGCGCAGCCGCAGGCCACTTCTTCTTGGCCTCTGCGATCACGCCCTCCGCAAGGTCGGGCATGTTCGCCTCGACGAGCGCGTTGACGTAGGCGATCTCCTCCTTCATGGCGGAGTCGCCGGACGCGCCCTCCGCCGCGACGGCGGACACCTGACACGAACATGCGACGCCCGCCGCCAGCGAATAGACTATTTGGCGTAAATTCATGACGCGATTATAGATGAAATTCCACGCCATGTCAAGCACTGAAATCAATCGCAAGGTCTGGAAATCGGCAAGGAGCACGTCGCCAGTTTCCGCCCTTCAGGAGAGACGCGCTTAATCTCATGCGGGCGGCAGCAAATCCCTATAGGGATATAATCACAAACACCCCACTTTATGCACACAAACACCCCACTTTATGCGCATAAACACCCCACCTTGTGTACATAAAGTGGGGTGTTTGTGATTATATCCCCATAGGAAGAGCGCGGCATCCCCTTGGCGCAACGGCATTTCCCCCCGTGCAAGAAACGCCAGTATTTGGTATAATGCCCCATGTCCGCAAAAAGGAGCGCATAAAATAAAGATGAAAACAACGATGACGGTATTCATTGCGGCGGCAATCGCCGCTGCTGCATGGTTTTTGCTCGTTCCATCGCAAGAAGCACGGGTGAAAAAAGCGTTCGCGCAGACCGCCGCCACGCTCGAGAAAAGCGGCAGGGAGCCGCCGCTGGACGCGATGGGCAAAGCCCGCGCACTCGCCGAGCTTGCGGAGGTGCAATGCGTGTTAGAATACGACGGCGCGAGCTTCACTCTGGCGCAAGAACGTTCCGCCATGGCGTCCCGCATTGCCACGCTCAGGAACATGTCGTCGAGAATCCACGTCGCGTTCAAGGACGTATCGGTGTCCTTCCCCGATTCCGCGACGGCGGAAGCGTCGTGCGGTTTCGTCTTCGAAGGCGACGACCTCGGAACCGGCGTCCGCGACGCCCGTTCGATAGAGGCAGTGCTGCACAAGGACGGCGAATCGGGCAAATGGCGTTTTTCGCGCGTTCGCGCGGCGAGGTAGGCGGCCATGACGGAGAGAGAAGCCCGCATAGCGTTCAACATGATTCCGACCGTCGGCGCGGTCACGCTTGCGAAATTGATGCGCGAAACCCACGGCAGCGCCGCCGCCGCATACGAGTTCTATCCCGAAAAGAAGGACTGGGAGGGCAAGCCGCCGGAATGGGAACGAGAAATCGAGCGGGCGGCCCGGCAGAGCGTGCGCATCATCACCGACCTCGACGCCGACTATCCGCCGCAACTGCGCGAAATCGCATCGCCGCCGCTCGCGCTCTACGTCGTGGGCGACGCTTCCGTGCTGTCGAGGCCGGGCGTCGCGATCGTCGGCACGCGCAAGGCCACGGCCTACGGACGCGAAACGGCCACGTCGTTCGCGGCGGGGCTTGCCCATGCCGGATGGGCCGTATTCTCCGGCCTCGCGACCGGAATCGACGCCGCTGCGCACGAAGGCGCCCTTGCCGGCGGCGGCGCGACGGCGGGCGTGCTGGGCGGTGCGCTAGACATGTTCTATCCCGAGGCAAACCGCGCCCTCGCCCGCCGCATGGTGGAAAACGGCGGATGCGTGGCGAGCGAATTCCCGTTCGGACGGCGGCCCGACGCCCAGACGTTCCCGCAGCGCAACAGGATTGTATCCGGCCTAGCCCGCGGAGTGGTAGCGGTGGAGTGTCCGCTCCACAGCGGCACGTTCATCACGTGCCTCCGTGCAAACGAACAGGGACGCGCCGTGATGGCCGTTCCCGGACGCATCGACTGGCCATCCTCCGCCGGATGCCTGCACCTCATACGGGAGGGTGCGCGGATGGTGACGTGCGTGGAAGACGTGATAGAGGAGCTCACTCCAATCACCGAACCGGGAAAGCGGCGCGTAGAGCGCAAAGCGCCCCGCCAATCATGCGTTCCGGCTGCGAAGCCGGATGCCCGGCGCATTGTCCATGACGCGCCCCGCCAGACGCCGGCCACTCCCGAAGTAAAACTCTCGCTCGAAGAGGCTCTCGTGCTGCGGAACGTACCGTCGGCCGGGGCGTCGGTGGACGCCGTTACACGCGCCGCGCAACTGCCGAGTTCCAAGGTCAACGCGCTTCTTGTTGCATTGCGCCTCAAGGGGCGCATACGCTTTCTGCCCGGAAACCGCGTGTGCGGTGTATGAAAAGGATACAAAGAATGATTATGAAAACGACAACAGTGAAACACGTCGCGCTCGCCGTTGCGATCGTCGCGACGTGTTGCTGCCGCATGGCGGCGGCGGATGTGAAAACGTTGCCAATGGCGGCGGACCTGCCGGTCACGTTCGGCGCAGATTCGCACGGCGAGAATCGACTGGAAGGACGTTTCCTCGACGCACGCATTTATTCGCGCGCCTGGTCGGACGCCGAGGCCAAGGCCTACCCGGCGACCCCAGCCGCAGCCGACGGTCTCGTCTGGAGCGGCGTCCCTTCCGTGGGCGAAACATGCGCCCCCGTGAAAAACGCGGACTTCTCGCACGGGTTCACTTTCGCCTGTCGCGTCGTGCTTGAGAAGGTAGGCGGAAGATTGCTGGACAACGCCACGCCTGGCGGTCACGATGGATGGCTTATAGACACTTGGCCGGCCAGCCCGCGCGTATTCGCCCCGCACAAATTCCATGCCGCGCATTCGCGGCGGTTCAAGACCGGCCGCCCGCAATGTCTGGTTGTGACTGTCGCCGCCGACGGAAAGATTGGCATATGGCTTGACGGGCACAAGAATGGATTGGACGAATCCACCCTCCAACAGCGCTATACGCCCATCGACGGCGGATACGAGATTGCAAACGGCGGGGCGCGGTTCAACCGTGCGCTATACGGATGGCACGGCAACGACTGGCGGCGCGTGCCGCGCTTTTTCGCAATGGCGTCAGACAGGCCGGAGGTGATAATGATGGCATATCCCGGCCGGCAGCCGATAGGAGAACTGTCCTTTGGCGACGGCTCCGAGAATGTCGTATTCCGCTATGTGCGCGGCAGGGCGGAGTACAACTTGAAAGACAAGGGATCCGTCCGCATGGCGCGAGCGGCGACGAGTGACGACCTGCTTTTGGAGGTTACGGGCGCAATCCCCTTCGAGTCCGACGGCGAGTGGACGCTGCGCGCCAGCGAATGTACGGACGGCAAGTCGTATTACGCATTTGCCCGCAAGGGGTGCAAAGATCCTGTGCCCTCCGGACTCGCCGCGATGTTCATGGCGGCCTGCGGGCGGCTTGACGCGCTCTCGCGCGACATCGCGGTGTCCACTCCGAACAAGGCGCTAGACTCTCTTGTCGCATCCGCGGGAATCGCCATGGATGCCGCCAGGGAGGGCGATGGCATCTGTTCCGGCGTGGACACCTGGCGAGATCCGTTTCCGGGGTGGCGCGTCGCGTATGGCGTCACCGCGCTCGGACGCGACGAAACGTTCAAGGCATACGTGCGTTTCCATCTGAAATGGCAGACTGGCAACGGGCGCGTGATATGCAACGCCGGGCACGACGGCATATACAACTTCAACGAGGAATTCGCCGACGCCATTCTGCGCCATTGGCTAAGAAGCGGCGACGACGCTTTCATGCGCGACTATGCGTACGACGGGGTCAAACGCCACCTTGAATGGATGGACGCAAACATGCGCGTGCCGGGCACTTCGCTCTACGAGAACTGGCTCAACGCCTGGAACACCGACAACAAGTGGTGCAACGGCGGCGCGGGCACAATCGCCAGCGCATACGTCTTTTTCGCCTGCCGCGTCATGGCCCGCGCGGCAGAGAGGCTCGGAAAGCCGGAAGACGCCGCGCTGTTCCGCCGGCGCGCCGGCGAAATCGCCGCCGCCATCGACCGCTCCCTGTGGAGCGAGCGGGACGGCATCTGGGGCGAATACCGCGAACGCTACGGCCTCGGCCGTCTGGTGACGTCGCCCGACTCCTCCGTAATATACACCGCAATCGACTCCGGCCTCGCCGACGCCGATTCCGGCCGCGCGCGCAGAGCGCTCGCATGGTACGAACGGAACGTGCCAAGCGAGGTCACGCCGGACGGCATACCCGTGATATATTCTTCCAACAAGCTTCCACGATACTATTCAAGCTGCGGCCTGTACCCAAACGAAAATCTGCATCTCGCCCTCGCATACTGGCAGACCGGCGAGACGGAAATGGCATGGCGCCATTTCCACAGCGCATGGTTCCAGTCCGTGCGCGGTCCGTGGGCCGGCCCGGGTTCGCTCTACCACATACACCGCCCCGGTTCGCTCGAGAACTCCGGCGATCTGGATTTCACGGACACAGTTTCCATGTTCCTGCGCGACGTGGTCGAGGGCCTGTTCGGCATCGTTATCGACGCGCCCGCAGGAAAGGTCGCAATCACTCCCGGATTCCCGCTTCATTGGAACAAGGCGGAGATAAAGACGCCGTACTTCGGGTACGGCTGGACGAGAAGCGGCGGCGTGGCGGTCACGCACAATCCCGGAAATCTCAAGGTCGAACTGCACGCCGCAAGCCCGAAGCTCGTCGGCGACGCAATACCCAAGCCCCACTCGCACTGGGGCGCGTCCAAGGGAGAAGGATGCAATCTTTCCTTGCCCGCCGGAGCGAAATTCAGATTCGTGGACCTCGCCCCCGGAGCGAACCAAGACCTTCGCACGCTGCACGACCGCAACTATACGCCGATGCACGGCCGCTTCCCCTGGGTCACGTGGGGGCCGTCCCGCACGGTAATGGCAAACGGACGCTCCTGGTGGGAAGCCAGAGCGATAGGCAGGTACGCCGTGCCGGACAAACTGCGCATCCCTGCGGACGGCATTCTGCGCTCATCCGCCGGCATACCGTTCAAAGTCGGTCCGGCAAACGCGCCCAATTCGCTGTTTGCCTCGTTCTACGACCAGCTTCCGGCGAAAGCATACGTGCCGCTTTCCGGAAAGGCGTCTGGAATTGCTATGCTCGCAGCCGTATCGACGAACCCGAACGTGGCGTGGATGGAAAGCGCCCGCGTGGAAGTTGAATACGCGGACGGATCGACTGCGCCGCTTTCGCTCGTGCCGCCGGACAATTGCGACGACTGGCTGAACTACGCGCTGCCCACCCCGTACCACATAAACGGCGAGCACATCATGCTGCACGACCGGGCGCACGTGAACGTGCTGGCGCTGAAGCTCGACCCGACAAAGGAACTGAAGCGTCTTTCAATCGAATGCCGCAGCACCGAAACGCTTGCCGGAATCGTCGCGGCCACGCTAATTGCGGACGGATCTGGAAAGTGACAGAGAAAAAGAAAGGGCGCGTCGGGAACAACGCGCCCTGCCAGACGAAGTGTTGTTTCAGCGGCGCTTGTTCCAGCCGCGGGCCTGGATTACCAGATTGATCTCGTCAAGAAGCGGGCAGCGATCGATAACCTTGTTGCGCTGCAGCACGTCGAAGGAGCGCTTAACGCTCATGATTTCGTTCTTGGCTTGTTCGAGCGCAGTGTAGTTCATTGTCTTCAGGCGGGCGAGATATCCTCCGCAGATGGTCTTGCACGCGCCCATGAACGGCTCGTCTTTGCAATAGGCAATGGTTTCGAGGATTGCGCGGACCTCTCCCGCGCCGCTCTTAGACTTGTCGATTTTCGCGAACAGTTTCTCGGCCGTGGCGCGGCGCTGCGCGGCGACGTCCTTCTCATTCGCGAGGTACGTGCCGTGCGTCGTGTTGGCGTAGCGGCTGGGGATGCGGCGCACCCACACGTTGCGGAAGTGGACTGGATTGCCGTGGTCCTGGAACTGGATGGAACCTTCCGTCTCGCGGGGTTTGTCCTGGCGCGTGCGGCGCATGTGCCACGTAGGCCCTTCTATCTCCCAGTGGTCCTGCACGAGCACGCCGTTCAGGAACACGGTGAACGAACCGGGATGCACGCAAGTATTGCCCTCGAACACGGGCTGGTGGAACACGATGTCGTACGACTGCCATTCGCCGGGCTTGCGCGTGGGGTTCACCATCGGCGGATTCTGTCCGTAGACGGCGCCGGCCTGGCCGTCGGCGTAGTTGGGATTCTTCATGTCGGCGGGGTTGGT
>JAFPNP010000178.1 GCA_017411125.1 Kiritimatiellia bacterium | reverse complement strand
TCACGCTATGTTTGCGCAATCATGGGAGGGCCGACCTCCGTGTCGGCCTTGTTTTGCAACCGGTTTTGCCGTCGGGCGCGGGCGAGTTAGCCCGCGCGTAAACGGAAGTTGCAATTGAAAGTTGTTTATGTTGTTTCCAACTTGACGAAAACAACGAAGGAAACACGAACATGAAACTCCGATTATTCCGATATGCTCGCTAACGCTCGCAAAACTTAAAGAACGCCCGCGTCAGCGGACGAATCGGATGAATCGGAGTTTGATTTGGCAAGGAGGGCTGCGTCAATCTAGCAGGGGGCAGCGGCATATGCCTTAGGGTATATAATCACAAACACCCCACTTTGTGTACACAAACACCCCACTTTATGCACACAAACACCCCACTTTGTGTTTATATCCCTATAGGGAAAGCGCGGCGTCCCTTTAGGGCGACGACGTGCATGAAAGAGAATTGCCTCAAAAAAGGCGTTTCCTTTTCACTGATTTTCTGCTTGCGCAAGTTCATGGCAATGTGTTATACTGATCACACCATCGAGAAAGTTATGCCAAATGCATACCATATGGCTATTACGCCTGTAGACGCGGTTAAACGAAGAAGATGAAGACACTCGAAGAAAGGCAGCATGCGGGATTGGTGACGCGGCGCGGGTTTGTCGTCGGCTCGGCGGCGGCGACGGCGGTCTCGCTGCACGGATTCGACGTCGCCGGCCGCGACGCGATCCAGAAGGAGATCGACGCCATTCAGCCGAGAGACTACCTCGCGCATCTCGCGGCGGGGCCGGACATGCCCGCGGAGGCCCGCGACGCCGCCTACGCGCGCTGGCCGATCCTGCGCCGCTACGACGACGCAATGGTGAAAGTCATGCGCGAAGCGCGCGAGACGGAGGTCGGGGACCGTCCCGCCATCTGGTTCGTCTACAACATGGGCGTCGTCGTCAAGACGCGCCAGTCGCTTTTTTCCATCGACCTCTGCCACCGGCTCGCCCCCGCGTTCGCCGATGCGCTTGACTTCGCGGTAATCTCCCACAACCACGGCGACCACTTCACGCAGGAGTTCTACAGGGCCATGGACGACCGGCACAAGACGGTGTTCAGCAACTTCGCGGACAACTACGGCGCCTGCCTCCGGCACAGGGGGCTGGGCGGCTTCTCGCGCGGAGCATGCACCTACCAGGTGCGCGACGTGACGGTGCGCACGTACCAGAGCGACCACAACACGCTCCTGCGCGGGTTCGTCATGCCCGTGGAGGTGGACGCGGGCGACTACACGATCCTGCACACTGGCGACACGTTCAACACCCAGGACCTCCGTCCCGCGCGCACGCCCGACATCTGGATCCACCACGCCTACTGCTGGGGCTCGAAGGACGGCACGTCCGAGACGGTGCGTGGCATCCGCGCGTTCCATCCCCGGCTGACCGTCGTCGCCCACCACCAGGAGCTCGGGCACGGCATCGGGCGCGCCCGGTGGACGTTCGCCCAGGCGGACGCGCGGAAGGCCGCCGCCGAGGCGGAGGGGGTGGCCGCCGCCGTGCCGTTCTGGGGCGACCGCATCGCCTGACGCCATGCGCGCCCCGAAGTTCGCCGTGCGCCATCTTGCGCGCCGGTGAAAGTTCGGGTATAATGCGCGGCATGAAATCTTCAGGGAGTCCGAGGGTCCCTTTGGCCCCGTTGCGGGGCGCCCCTTCCCCTCCGGCTATGCCGGTAGTACGCCAGACACATCAATGACACCTGAAGAAAGAGTCCTGTTTTGAAAACTACAACAAGTCCTGTTTTGATTTCACCCCGACACGCATTTACTTTTCACTTGCGCAAGTTCTCGGCGATGTAGTATACTGGCCTCGCAATTGGGAAGGCAAGGTGTGCAATATGGTTGGCAAAGCGTCTTTGGCTCTTTTCGCATCGCTCGCGCTCGGCGCGGCCGCGTCCGCCGACGGCGTCTCCGCAGACCGGCGCGTTCTCGCCCCCGTTCCGCAGCAAGGCGTTCGGGTGGGCGGGTTCTGGCGCGGCGAATACCGCAAGCTCGCCGTCAAATGGCTTCCCCATTGCATAAGGCAGATGGAAAAAGGCGGACGCGGCGAGGAACTTCTCAATCTCGCGGCGACGGCTGAAATAAACGCCGGACGGAAACCGCGCGCCAGGTTCAAGGGTTGTCCTTGGAGCGACGCATATCCCTACAACGTGGCCGAATCCATCTGCCTTGCGCTGGAAATCGATCCCGGCAACGATCCCGAATGGCGCCGTGCGAACGACGCCCTCGCAAAGAAGCTCGAAGAATGGATCGCGCTCTTCCTGTCCGCCCAGGAACCGAGCGGCTACATACACTCGTTCCACGCGCTCCGGGGGCTGCCGCACTTCTCTAATCCGGCGAACCACGAATTCTACGTGATGGGCTACTTCATCGAATTGGGCGTGGCCCACATGCGCATGACAAAAGGCGCGGACCGCCGCCTTTTCGACGCCGCCGTGAAATGCGCGGACCACATCGCCTCCGTCTTCGGCCCGCCTCCGAAGCGCACATGGTTCAACGGCCATCCCGGCATCGAATACGCGCTCTGCCGCCTGGCCGACGCGGTGGACGCATGGGACGGCCCCGGCAAAGGCAGGAAGTACGCCCTTCTGACGCGTCACTTCGTCCGCAGCCAGCATCTCGCGGACGGCGACGTTCCATGGAATTCGCCATGCCGCAGGCCCAGGCGCCCCGCATGGGAACTTTCCGAAACGTCCGCCCACGCCGTCTGCGCCACGTACTTCTACACCGGCATGGCCGCCGTCGGCTCGCGTCTGGCCGAAGACGATCTCGCCGCCGCCGCATCCCGCCTCTTCTCCAATGCCATAGACCGCAAGGAATACATCACCGGCGGAGTGGGGGCGAACCCGCGCGGCGAAGAGTTCGGCCCCGATTTCTGGCTGCCTCTCTACGGATACAGCGAAGCGTGCGCCGCGTGCGGAATGAATTTCTGGTGCACGGAACTCCACGCCGCAGGCGCCGGCCCGAGGACGGAAGACGTGCGCGAGCGGCTGCTTTACAACCTTCTGGCCGGAGCCATCTCGAACGACGGCGTGCGTTTTCTCTACAGCAATCCGCCCAACGGACGCGAACGGCACTACCCTTGGCACTGGTGTCCATGCTGCATCGGCAACATACCGCGCGCGCTTCTGGCGCTGAAGGACACCGTGTACGCTTTCGCCCGCGACGGGAAGACGCTGTACGCCGACCATTTCATGGACTCCGAGTGCGACGTGACGCTTGGCGGGAAGAAGTACCGCGTCAAAATGTCCACCGCATATCCAGACAACGGCGACGTGGAGCTTTCCATCTCTCCCGCTCCGCCCTTCGCGGTCGTCGTGCGCTTTCCCGACCGCGCCGAATCGCCGCTGTACACGGCAATCCCCGCCGTCGAGCACGGCTACAGGGAAATCAAACCCTCCGCAGACGGAACGGGCGCCCGCTACGCCTGGTCGCTTCCGATGCCGTACCAGACGGTCACGGCAGACAGGCGCGTGGAGGCCTGCCGCGGACGCAAGGCGTACCAGCGCGGCCCGACGGTGTATTCGTGGGAAGGCGCGTTCGGCGATACGTGCGTGCCGTTCCGCGACAGGCTCGAGAACGGCGGTTTCTCGGCAGTGTGGAAAGGCCCCGGCGAACTCGCCGGCGGTTTCGCCCTGCACACGTGCCGATCGACGGCGGAATTCCGCGACATCGAAATCGTCGCGCCGGACGGCGCTGCGCTGTGGAAAGGCCTGCCCGACTCCGAGAGCCAAGGGAAGTCAAAGGACGGACGCTGGAGCGTGCGCGACGGCGCAATCGCGCAGTCCAATCCCGAATCGTTCGAGACCGAACTCCCCTTCGGCGGCTCCGGCTGGCGCGACTGCATCGTGCGCTTCAAGGCGCGCCGCACCGGCGGACGCGAAGGCTTCATCTTCCACGTGCGCCACGAAAGCCCCGGACGCACCGTGCTGGTGAACCTCGGCGGATGGAACAACACGCAGCACGCCATCGAGGTGTTTGGCTACGCATGCTACGCCAAGGAAGTAGCCACGCGCCCGGGGGCCCTCGAGACCGGGCGGTGGTACGCCGTGGAGATCGCGTGCAGGGGCGACACCGTCGGCGTGAAGCTTGACGGAAAGGAACTTTTCAAACCGGTGGCGATTCCGCCCGGCGACTTCAATGGGGCGGTGTCCCGTCTCCGCGCAATCGCAGCGAGAAAGGAATAATGAAGATATGAGCAATATGACGAAAACGGCAATCAAATGCGCCCTCGCCGGGTTGGCGGCGCTCTGCACTGGAGTACGGCTGTGCCCAGCCGCCGAAAACGCGGCGCGCGGGGACACGCGCCCCCCCGTGCTGCGCGGGGCGGCGATGCACCTCGACGCATCGGACGGCAAGTCGCTCGTGCTGGGCACGGGCGGACAGGTCGTGGAATGGCGTTCGCAGACGGGCGGCGTCTCGGCGAAACCGGGAAAACGCCGCAGCCCGGTATTCAGGCTTGACGCGGAAAAGCGTCCGTCCGTCGATTTCGGGAAGATGGGAAGCGACATGGACCTCTCCTTCCCGCGCATCGTCGGCATACGCACCGTGTTCGCGGTGGGCCGGTTCGATTCCGCGATGGGCTGCCACGTGCTGTGCGACGGCAAGCAGTACGATTTCCACCGGGGCCGCAACGGCGAATACGCGTCGGACGAATGGTCGAACGTCGCGAGAGTGTGGAACGGAACGCAGCAGATATACGACATCTTCAGGGAGAAGATGCCGTCCGACCGCGTCCTCGTGCTGTGCTACGAAGTGATGGATTCGCGGTGCGCTGCGGACAGGATCGCGTGCGACCGCGACCTCCCTCCGCCGGACACGCGCAGCGGCGGAAGGACGCTGTACGAGCTGGCCGTGTTCAAGCGCGTGCTGTCCGACGAAGAGCGGCTTGCGATTTCCCGCCACCTTCTCGAGAAGTGGCGCGTCGCCGACGCCGTGCAGGCGAAGGCGTCCGTGCCGGAAGACTGGTCCGTGATAAAGCGGGACATAGACAACTGGAGCCGCATTCCCGGCAAGCGTTCCAACGCGCAGGCGGTCAACATACATTCCTGCATCCTGCCGGGCGACACCGACCCGCTTGCCGTCATGCTGCGCCGCACGCGCGCTCTGCTAGACGACCTTTCCGGCGCCGGCGCCGACCTCGCCGCAGAACGCGCAGAGCTCTCTTCGCTCTCGTCCGACGCCACGATCGCACTGGACGAAGCGCCTCGCGTCGCACTCTTCGAGCGGGCGCTCGCGCTCAACCGCCGCATCTCCCTGAAGAACCCGCTTCTGAAAAGAATCGACAAGATACTCTTCGCCACGCACGAACCGACCGGATTCTTCCACAGGCGCGACGGCACGCACATGTGCGACCAGTACTACGGCTTCCACGGCACGCAGAACGGATTGTCGCGCGGCGACGGACTCTACATCCTCGAAAACCCCTTCTCCGACAATCCGACCGCCCGCAACATCATCGCCGGCAAGAAGATCGTGGAGGGGCTGTGGAAAGGATCGACGCTCGACGGCTGCGCGGTAATCTCGCCGGAACTCGACTGGGACGCGAAGCGCGTGGCCTTCGCCGCGACCCGCGCAAAGAACCAGCTCGACGACTGGAACGAAGACACCTGCTACCACATATTCACCTGCGCGCTGGACGGCTCAAACCTGCGCCAGATAACGCACGGCCCGTGGAACGACTTCGATCCGTGCTGGCTGCCCAACGGGCGCATGGCGTTCATATCGGAACGGCGAGGCGGCTACGTGCGCTGTTCCGGCGACCGCCCAGTGCCCTCGTTCACTCTCTACTCGATGTTCGACGACGGCTCGGACATCGTGCGCCTCTCGCACCACGAGACGAACGAATGGCATCCCAGCGTGAACAAGGACGGCATGATCGTCTACACGCGGTGGGACTACGTGGACCGCGGCCACAGCCAGGCGCACCACGCCTGGACGACCTTCCCCGACGGACGCGACCCGCGCGAACTCAACGGCAACACGCGCCTCCACCACCGCACGTCGCCCGAAATGGAGGCGAACATCAGGCAGATTCCGGGCAGCGGGAAGTATGTCGCCACGGCCACGCCGCACCACGGCCCGTCGTACGGTTCGCTCATCACGATCGATCCTACAATTCCGGACGACGGGGAGATGAGTTCCATCCGCCGCATCACGCCCGAACAGCCGTTCCCCGAAAGCGAGCAGAGCGCGAACCGCAACGGATACAGATACTGCGGCTCCTATGCGACGGCGTGGCCGCTGAGCGAAAAATACTTCCTGTGCGTGTACGACCCGCGCGCCAACAGCATGTACGACGTGGCCATGCGCGGCAGGCGCTACGCGATAACGCTCGTGGACGTCTTCGGCAACAAGACGCGGCTCTACGCGCATCCGACGATATCGTGCCTCGATCCGATCCCGGTCGTCGCGCGGAAGCGTCCGGCGGTGATTCCGCACCAGACGCTCGAGGGGCGTCCGGCGGACGCCGACGGGCGCCGTCCGGCGCCGATCCCCGCCGCCGAAATGCCGAAGACGGCGGAGATAGGGCTGGTCAACGTGTACGACACGCGCATACCCTTCCCGACCAACGACCCAATCGTAGCCCTGCGCGTGTGGCAGCTTTTCCCCAAGACGGCGCCCATCGCCCTGCGCCCGTGGCTCGGCGCCGAGAACCATCAGCTCGGCCGCCAGTGCCTCGGCACGGTGCCGGTGGAGCCCGACGGCAGCGCGTACTTCACCGCGCCCGCGAACGTGCCGCTGTTCTTCCAGGCTCTCCGCGCCGACGGCTGCGCCGTGCAGAGCATGAGAAGCGACACCTACGTGCATCCCGGCGAGCGGCTCGTGTGCAGCGGCTGCCACGAACCGAAGGAGAACGTGCGCCGCACCGCCCGCAAGAACCTTCCGGCGGCGATGCGCCGCGCGCCTAGCAAGATAAAGCCCGCGCCCGAAGGCGCCGCGCCGTTCAACTACGCTCGCCTCGTGCAGCCCGTCCTCGACAGGAAGTGCGTATCGTGCCACGGCGAGAAACGCGCCGCAAAGGCCCCCGACCTCCGCGCCGGCGACTGGCGCAAGGACAGATGGGGCTTTTCGACGAGTTGGAAGAACCTCGTGCAGCGCACGAACTACTACGCCCGCTACACCATCGACAAAAGGCGGTACGTGGACTACGCGTTCTTCGAGCCGGCCTACACGACGCCCGGCAGACACCTCGCGATCAACGCTCCGCTCAGGAAGATGCTGGACGCCGGGCACCACGGCGTGAAGCTCACGCCGGAGGAACGCGAAAGGCTGATAACGTGGATGGACTCCAACGGGCAGTA
>JAFPNP010000177.1 GCA_017411125.1 Kiritimatiellia bacterium | reverse complement strand
GCCCTTGCGGACGGGGTTTTCGAGCGACGGTCAATAGACGCCGTCTTATTTCTTCTGCGCGGGCTTGGCGGGAGCCGGAGCGGCCTTTGCCGGAGCAGGCGCAGGCTTGGCGGGAGCCGGAGCGGCCTTTGCCGGAGCAGGCGCAGGCTTGGCGGGAGCCGGAACTACTTTCGCAGGTTCGGTCTTCTTGGCTTCGTCCTTCTTGGGCTCCTCCTTGGCCTTCACAAGATCCTTGCGCGCCTTGGACATCGAATCGGCGGAATAGGACGAAATCGTGTACGTCCACTTGCCGGCCTTTTCGTTGAACTCCTTGACGGTCTTCTCGCACGCGGCGTTCTCCGTGGCGTTCGTGCCGACGGGCTTGAAGGCGGCGGACACCTTGAACGCGCTGTCGGAGCCGACCTTGTTGCCGACCCGTGCGGTGTAGGTGATGCCGTTTTTCAACGTCGCCGTGTAGACCGCGCCGGTGGCGAAGCCAAGCTCCGCCTCGGTCTTCTTGGGATCGACGACGCCCGTGAAGTCCAGATAGGAGAGCGCGGAGTCTAGCGAATACGTCTTGGACGTGTCCAGCTCCTCTTTCGGGCCGAGGCCCTCGAGCGTCCACGTGGAGTCCTTGCGCGAAAGCTTGACGGTCTCCTTGCCCTTGGCATACGTCACGGCGGCGACGTCGGAAGCGGTGACGGCGCAGATGCGCGCATCGACCCACTTTTTCGGATCGCCGTCGAACGTGTCGAGCGTGTCGTTCACGAGAACGGTCGCCCCGCCCAGCGCGACGTAGCGCCCGTCGGGATAGCCGCCGCCGCCGAACTGCGCCATCTCGCCGCGCGGTGCGCTGCGGTGCTCGTCGCCCATGACGAGCTTGGCGAGTTCCTTGCCGCCGGCGTCCTTGAGGACGACGGTCGTCGGCGCGGCGTTCGAGATGCCGGAAGCGGGCTGGCCGGCCTTGAGGTCCTTCAGCTTGAAGAGCGCCTCCTTGATCTTGTTTCCGTCGGCCGGATAGCCGTGGAGAGCGTCCACGGTCCAACCCTTGTCGCCCGATGCGAGCGCAAGGGATTTCTTGCCGGAGATTTCGACGCGGGCGACGTCGGAGACGTTGAACGCAGGCAGTATCTTGCGCCCGACGAGGTTCGGGGCGTTGCGGTCCCGTCCGTCCTTCAGCCACATCGCCGCGCCCAGAAGAGCGCCCGCCACTACAACCAGAATGAGAAGTTTCTTCATTTCTATTTCCTTTGAACTTTGCTGTATTCCGACTCAACGCTTCCTGCGCAGGAGGGCGCGGCAGATGCCGAAGAGGATCACCAGCAGCGGGACGAGGCAGATGTTGAGCGTCTTCAGGCGGAAGCCGAGGTTCTCGATGTCGGCGTTCAGTTCCTTGCGGACGTGCTTCAGTTCCTTCTGCGTTTTCGCCTTTTCGCGGCGGGCCTCGTTGATGGCGCTCTCGAGCTCGCGGGAGACGAGCTGGCGGTCGGTGCCGTGCTTGCCCTGCAGAAGGTCGTTGAGCTTCTTGTTCGTCTCGTTGAACTTCTTCTGGAGCTCTTCCGCCTTGTCGCGGAACTTCTTCTCGGCCTGCGCGCGGAGGTCGCGCACGACCTCGAACGGACGGTCGGACGGGCCGCGCGAACGGAGGCCGATCAGCTCCTCGCGCCCGGCGAACTGTTCGACGATGTTCGCGAAGAGGGCGAGGTTGTCGCCGCGCAGGGCGGCCTGCTGGCCGAAGAGCGTATCGACGACCTGCACGCACGCCTCGTCGGACAGGAAGTCGGCGTCGGCGAAAAGGAACACGGAACTGTCGCCGGACGCGACGACCTTCGGGACGGCGTTCGTGGAGCCTTCCGTCCAGTCCGGCCCCTTCGGGAACGCGGTCTTGAACTTGCCGGAAAGCCGCGCGGCGAGCGTGCGGCGCACGCCGTCCGGCTTGATCTGGTCGCGTATGGACTCGGGCCCCATCTGCAGGAAGGTGGCGTCCACGAGGCACGCGCCGTTCGTGGACGAGCAGACGACCGGCGTGAACGAGAGGCCTTCGGTCGGCTTGAACGAGAGGGCGCCCGAATACGGGAACATCAGCTGCGAGAGGCCGGCGGTGAGAACGTCCGGCTCCATGTTCTGCTTCCCGAGGTCGAGCACGGTGGCGTCGGTCGTCACGGCGCCGCCGCGTCCGCGCATCTGCGTGGCGGCCTTGTCGTCGGCGACGCACTTCTTGGTGTCGAACTCCACGCCCCACGCGTCGAAGAGCTTGCCGAGCGTGGACGGGCCGGCGCGTCCGCCCATCTGCATCATCATCGGGTTCTGCTGCTGCGCGTTGGCCTGCATGTCCTTGAAGCTGAAAGGATCCACGCACGCGATCAACCGCCCGCCGCGCATGACGAACTGGTCTATGGCGAAGAGCGTCTTCTCGGAGAGGTCTTTCGGATGCACCACGACGAGGGCTTTCACGTCGTCGTCGATCTTCTCGGCGTCCTTCGCGACCTCGCGCACGTCGTAGTCCTTCTTCAGCTCGGAGAACGCCACCCATCCGCGCTGCGGACGCTGGCGCTGCATCATCATCGGGTTGGGCTGTTCGCCCAGGACGCCGGGGATCGCGGAAAGCACGCCGACGACGGGACGTTCCGGCCATACGGCGCGGGTGATGCGGCGCGTGATCTCGTATTCCAGCGTGGACTCCATGCGCGGATCGAAGCCGGCGATCGTCTGCTCCTGGGTGCCGCACACGGCGACGAGGCCGAAGTAGATCGGCGCCCCGAACGGGTTGGCCTGCTGCGGCTCGATGCCGTACTTGACGGCCCACTCCTCCTCGTCGGAGTCCTGCTTGGGATCGTACGTCTCAAGCGTCACGTTGCCCTTCCCGGCGCGTTCGTACTCGCCGAGAAGGTCGCGCACCTGACCGGCGTAGGTCTTGAGCGAGGCCGGCATGTCCTTCGCGCTTTCGCTGAAGAAGAACTTCAGCGTGACTTCGCGGTCGAGCTTGGCGAGGACGGCGCGGGAGCCGGGCGATAGCGTGTAGAGGCTCTCGGCTGTCAGGTCCACGCGCGCGGAGAGCATGGAGAGAATGCAGTTTGCCGCGCCGGCGATCACGACGATCAGCGCGAGCACGACGATTCCGAACACTTTCTTGTTCTTCATTTTCCAGAATCCTTTCTTAGGAGGCCTTGCGGCAGTCCGTGACGACCTGCGCGGCGGCGAGCATGAACACTATCGTGCCGACGTAGTAGCCGACGTCGGCGAAGTCCAGCACGCCACGACCGAGGGCCATGTAGTGCTTGAGCAGCGAGCAGGACGAAAGAGCGTCCACCACGCCGCTGGGCACGCCCCATCCCGCTATCGCGCCCAGCACCGGGTCGAACCCGATTATGAGCAGAAGAAAGAGGATCGCGAGGGCCACGACGAAGCCGATCACCTGGCTGCGCGAAAGCGACGAGGCGAAGACGCCGACGGCGGTCGCCGCGCCGGCGAGGAGGAAGCTGCCCACGTATCCGCACGCCACCGCGCCCCAGTCGGGATTGCCCAGATAGGCGGTGGTTATCAGTATCGGGAACGTGAGCGCCAGCCCCACGCCGATGAACGCCCATGCGGCGAGGAACTTGCCGACAAGCGCCTCGGTGAGCGTGAGCGGCATCGTGAGCAGCAGCTCGATCGTCCCGTTGCGCCGCTCTTCGGCCCAAAGGCCCATAGTCGCGGCGGGAACGAGCAGCAGGTAGACCCACGGGTGCCAGATGAAGAAAGGCGTCAGCACGGCCTGGCCTCGCTCGTAGAAGCCGGACAGCCCGAACGTCAGGAAGCCCACCAGCACGAGAAACGCCACGAGGAACACGTAGGCGACGGGCGAGTCGAAGTAGCTCTTGAACTCGCGCCTGAAAACCGAACAAGTCTTGCAGAGGCACATGGTTACCTGCCCTCCTTTTCCATTGTGAGGTTGCGGAACACGACGTCGAGCTTGCCGCTCGGATCCTTGGCGCGGAGTTCGGCCGGCGTGCCGTCAGCCTTGATCTCGCCCTGCGCGATTATGAGCGCGCGCGTGCAGACGGCGTCCACCTCTTCGAGAATGTGCGTGGAGATGATGATCGCCTTCTCGGCGGACATCTCCTTTATCATCTGCCGCACGACGAACTTCTGGTTGGGATCGAGGCCGTCGGTCGGCTCGTCCATGATGAGCACCTGCGGGTCGTGCAGGATCGCCTGCGCGAAGCACGTGCGCTGACGGTAGCCCTTGGAGAGCGTGTCGATCGTCTGGCGCGCCACGTTCGTGAGACGGGCTTTTTCGAGGACGGCGTCAACGCGCTCGCGCGCGGCCTTGCCGTGAAAGCCGCGAATGTTCGCGACGAACGTCAGGAAGTCCGAAACCGTCATGGCGCGGTAGCTGGGCGCGTTCTCCGGCAGATACCCGAGGCACGCCTTCGCGCCGATCGGGTCGGTCGTTATGTCGTGCCCACATATCGCGGCGGTCCCCGAAGTGGGCGGGATGAACCCGGTTATCATACGCATGGTTGTGGATTTTCCCGCGCCGTTCGGCCCGAGAAATCCAAGCACTTCGCCTTTCTTGACGGCAAAGGAAATGCCCTTGACCGCCTCGAAAGTGCCGAAGCGCTTTTTCAGGTTTTCGACCTTTAGCATGTTCTTCCTCTTGTTTGTTCTTTACGAAATCCATGGCCCGGAAGACGCCTCCTCCGGGGCAACAGGCGAATATTGTACAAAAGGTGACACCCCGTTGTCCAGTAGATAACCAAATTGTAATGTCGCGCCGCCAGGCAGGGCGAAAAGTACGGCAAATGAAATTTGCAACAATTACCCATTGACTGCGGGAAGCGATTTTGGTAAACTTTTCTCTCATCCGGCGAGATAGCTCAACGGTAGAGCATCAGAATCATAATCTGCTGGTTGAGGGTTCGAATCCCCCTCTCGCCACCATCCAAGACCGCCGCGCAAGCAGCGGTCTTCGTGTTTCAGCGAGGATGCATGACTTTCACCTTCGAGCCGATAGGAACGTTTCGCGGCGGCGCAACATACAAATACGAGGCGCCGCGCCAAGGCGTATATGCAGGCGGAACAGGGCGCGTAGAACTTCTTCCCGGCATGAATTTCGAAACCGCGCTGCGCGAGCTGGACGGCTTCGGCCGCATCTGGCTGCTGTTCGTCTTCGACCGCAACGAAGGTGCGTGGCGGCCCACCACGCGCCCGCCCGTCCACGTGCCGGGCATCGACCGCGTCGGCACGCTGGCGTCGCGCTCGCCCTACCGCCCGAATCCGATCGGACTATCCTGCGTAAGACTGGTCGCCGTGCGCGGACGCACGCTGGAGGTCGACGAAGCGGACTTGCTCGACGGCACTCCGGTTCTCGACATAAAGCCATACGTCCCGGCGGCGGACGCGTTCCCGGACGCGCACGCCGGCTGGCTCTCAAACGTAATCGAAACGCCATGGAAAGTGGATACGCTCCCCGAATTCGACGAAGCGGCGGAGTTCGTGCTCGCCCGAGGCGGCCCGGACATCGCACGCACGGTGCGAATCCAGCTCTCCAACAGTCCTTTCGACGGTTCGCGCAAGCGCGTAAAACGCACGGGCGAAAGCGAGGGGACGCTCTCCATGCGGATGTTCCGCATCGACTTTGCCGTCGATGCCACTGCACATTCCGTCACGGCCCGCCGAATCCGCAGCGGCTACTCGCCGGACGAACTGGCAGCCGCGGACGACCCGTATTCCGACAAAGACCTGCACAGAATGTTCGTCGGCACAAAAAAGGAGGCTTGCTTCAAATGAAAATCGCCCACGTCATAAGACGCCTTTCCTTCGACGACTGGGGCGGAACGGAGCAAGTCGTCTGGAATCTCGCCAAGGCGCAATCTGCCGCCGGGCACGAAGTGCGGATATTCTCCACCACCGCGCTTTGCGGCACTCGGCATGAAAGGATAGACAAGCTGGACATCCTGCGCTTCAGGCCGATATATCCGTGGTGGCCAATGCCGGCAAGGCTCGTAGCGGAACTTGACCGCAAGGGCGGCAATCCGTTCGTTCCGGGGCTTGGACGCGCGCTGCGCGAATGGAGGCCGGACGTGATTCACTGCCACGCCATGGCGAGAATTGCCGAACTTTGTCTGCGCACCGCGAAGAAGATCGGCGCAAAAAGCGTGGTCTCTCTGCACGGCGGCGGCGCCAACGTGCCGGAAGAAGAGGCGCGAAGCCTGAAGTCTCCAACGCGCCGACGCGTTCCGTGGGGCAAGATGATCGACTACGCCATGGGGTGGACCAGGCGCGTTCCAGAGGATTTCGACGGCATAGTTTGCGTGGGCGAGGATGAATGCGACAAGTATGGCAAACGGCATCCGCACGTGCTGTACCTTCCAAACGGAGTGGATGCTGCGGCGTTCGCGGTTTTGGACAGGGCAAAGTCTGTCCCGTCCGGCAGGGCAAGGCGGATTCTCTGTGTGGCGCGAATCGACCGCCAGAAAAACCAAATGCTGCTGGTCGAGCTGCTCGCCCGCCATCCAGAGGCGACGCTTCGTCTAGTCGGGCCTGTGACGCAGCCCGACTACAAGGAGGAATTGGAAGCACGTGCAAGAGAACTAGGCGTCGCCGGGCGGCTTGCGATAGTCGGAGCTCTCAAACCGGGAAGCGCGGAACTGCTCGGCGAATACACGGATGCAGACATGTTCATTCTCCCAAGCCGCCACGAGCCGTTCGGAATCGCCGCGTTGGAAGCGTGGGCCGCCGGAACGCCGGTGATAGCCAGCGATATCGGCGGACTGGGGCGGCTCTGCGCCGCGCACCCCGGAGCGGCGCTCACGTTCTCTCCGGGCGATTTGAACGCGCTTGACGACGCCTATCATAAGCTGGCCGAATCGGAAGAAATGCGCAAGAACCTCTCGCGAAACGGAAGAAATGCGGCGAAAGACTACGATTGGAGCGTATTGGCTACGAAATTGGTTGGCTTTTACAAACAGATTTGATAGAATAAGCGTCCTTTGCAGATGAAGGACGAACTTACAGACGACGAAAGCGCACAGTTGAGCCGGTTGAAAACGGCGCACAAGGTTGCAACCATCATTCTCATGAGATGGGGGTGGTTGCTTGCTTTCACTTTTATTTCGCTGTTTGCTGCGATGCTGCTGTTTTTGGTGTTCCATACGGCCAACAGCGATCATCGCTACACCGCGACCACAAGGCTGCTCTACAACCCCAGGCAAATCGCCAAAGTCCAGAACATGAACGACAAGCAGCTGATGTCGATTCTGGAAAGGGCGTCCGTCAAGCGGCGCGTCGGCAATGTGCTGTCGATGCCCGAGGCGGAGAAAGCGTGTCTCACCATAGACCTCACGATCGAGCAGATGAGGCAGCCGTCGAACTTGTTCGAACTTCAGGCGCAGGCGCCTTCGCTTGTGAACGCGGCAAAGAAGGTCAACTGCTACGCCGAGCAGCTCATCGACGAATACGTGGCGTACCGTACGCGCGAGATAGACAACTGGCGCGGTTCGCTTGACGTCCGCAAGAAGAGCCTCCAGGGCCGGCTGGCGGAAATCGAGGCCGAGGAAAACACCTTGAAAGGACAGGCTGGCGTGGCCGCGCCCGTCGAGACGCTGACGATGCTCAACAACCTTCTTTCGGACCAGCGGCGCAACCTCTCCGCATTGAGCGTGCAGATCGCCAACGAGGAAATGCGTTGCCAGAAGCTTGCGAAAACCGTCGGCAAGGCCGGCGAGGCCATTGCCGCCAACGCTCCGACGATCCGCCAGAAAAGCGCGGCCATCGCCGCTATCGACAAGGAAATCGCGGCGCTGCGCGAAATATACACCGACAAGAATCCGAAAGTCACGGGCAAGATCGACGACAGGAAAAGGCTGATGGACGACTACATGGCCTTCCTCAAGTCGAAGGGCATCGGAGACATCGATTTCGACAGGATAGACCAGATAGAAGCCGCCGCTAGCGAGATGGCGGAGTCCGCGATGCGCGCCGAGGTCGTGAAGGAGAACAAACGCGCGCTGGAGAGCGAAGTGAAGGAAAACGAGAAGCGTTCCAAGCAGCTTACCTCTCTCATACCGGCGCTGGAGAAGCTCAAGGTGCACCGCGGCAATATCGAGCAGACGATGCGCGACCTCGACGACCAGCTCGAGAGCATCGCGTACCTTCAGGCGTCGATGAAGAACGACCTCATACAGATAGAAAGGGCGGGCGGCGGAGACGGCACGAATCCGCTCCGGGCGAAGAACTTCATATTCGCGCTGGTCGGCGCCGGCTTCTGCGTCGCTTCGCTCGCGATCTGGTTCCTTGCGACGGGGCTGGCGTTCGGGAACGTTGCAGGAGGCAAGGAACTTGCCGCATATGATGATATCCGTTTCCTCGGCTCCCTGCCGCATTCGGGCAAGCTGTCCGAGGCGGATGAGAAGGACGTGCTTGGAATCGTGGCGCTGAAGTTTTCGGGCGAGGACTGTCCGAAAGGCGTCGTGCTGGT
>JAFPNP010000176.1 GCA_017411125.1 Kiritimatiellia bacterium | reverse complement strand
TTATATCGTATTGATTTTGCACAGGCGTTATTATATCACATCGCCGCATCGAGGACAATGCGCCCCGGCAATTTTGCAATCCGGCTGCGAAGCCGGATGTCTGGCGCGTCGAGGACGCCACGCACCCTCCTGCCATGCTATATGGCGCATGACAGAGGAGTAAACCCATAGAGGGGGAATTATGAACCCTAAGGGATACAATCGTAGACGGGTACATGGCGCGTCGAGACCGCCGCACCATGCCAATTGCGCAATCCGGCCGCAAAGCCGGATTGCTCAGCGCGGTTACACGGGAAGGGCGGACGGGTCGATGCGCCCGGTTTCGCCAAGCATCTTCACAAGCGCGGATCCGACGACGAAGCCGTCCGCGACTTCGCCTATCATCTTCGCCTGCTTCCTTGTCGATATGCCGAATCCGGCGGCAATCGGCATGTTCACGGCAGCGCGGATAGCCGAGAGACGATCCTTCAAATCCGGCGGCAACTCCGTCCGCGCACCTGTCGTGCCCTTTACCGTGATCACGTACAGGAAACTATCCTCGACGCCCTTTGCCGATTCCACCGCACGCTCGACTGACGTCGTGGGCGAAACCAACGGCACGAGCGTGAGGCCGTGCGGACGCAACACGTCGAACAGTTCGTCGCGCTCTTCGAACGGCAAATCCACCGGCAGCACAGCATCGACGCCAGACGCAGCCGCGTCCGCCGCAAACTTGTCCAGCCCGTAACTGAATATGACGTTGTAATAGCTGAACACGATCAACGGAGCGTCAGAATGTTTTGCGCGTAGCCGCTTCGCCAGCGCAAGAACGTCCGAAAGCGTCACGCCTTGCTCCAAGGCTGCGTATGCTGCTTTGCGTATCACCGCGCCGTCGGCAACGGGATCGGAAAACGGAACGCCGAGTTCAAGAATGTCCGCGCCGTTTGCGAGAAGGGCGTCCGCCGCTTCTTCGCTTGCTGCGAGCGAGGGATAGCCCATCGTGAGATATGCGATAAACGCCGGGCGGCCCGCCGTTCGCGTCCGAATAAAGCATTGCTGAATTCTGTTCATTTTTCGTTCCCTTTCTTGAAATTCATAACGTTATCCATGTCTTTGTCGCCGCGGCCAGAGAGATTTACGAGCAGAATCGAATCCTTCGGCAGGCCCGGCGCCCGCTTGATCGCCTCGGCAAGAGCGTGGCTCGATTCAAGCGCGGGAATGATTCCCTCGAAGCGGCAGAGCGCGTCGAACGCTGCGATTGCCTCGTCGTCGTTTATCGGCACGTATTCGGCGCGGCCGGTATCTGCAAGGTACGCATGTTCCGGGCCGACGCCTGGATAGTCGAGGCCGGCGGAGACGGAATAGGTATCCAGTATCTGTCCGTCGTTCGTCTGGAGCAGATAGGTCTTGGAGCCGTGCAGCACTCCCACGCGCCCTCCGCAAATCGAAGCGGCGTGTTCGCCGGTTGCGATGCCCTTGCCGCCGGCCTCCACGCCGACGAGCTTCACTTCCGGATCGTCGATGAACCCGGCGAAAAGTCCCATCGCGTTCGACCCGCCGCCGACGCAGGCAATAGCCTGGTCCGGCAGTTTCCCGTACTTCGCCAGCATTTGGCGCCGCGCCTCTTCGCCGATGACGCTCTGGAAATCGCGGACCATCGTCGGATAAGGATGCGGACCCGCCACCGTTCCGATGACGTAGAAAGTGTCGTCGCAATTGGATATCCAGTCGCGTATCGCCTCGTTCATCGCGTCCTTCAGCGTGGCCGCGCCCTCTTCTATCGGATGGACGGTCGCGCCGAGCATTTTCATCCGGGCGACGTTCGGCGCCTGGCGCGCAACGTCCGTGGCGCCCATGTAAACGTCGCACGGCATTCCGAAGAGCGCGGCGACGGTCGCCGTCGCGACGCCGTGCATTCCGGCGCCGGTCTCGGCGATGAGACGCTTCTTGCCCATCCTACGGGCGAGAAGGGCCTGTCCGACGGTATTGTTCACCTTGTGCGCTCCCGTATGATTCAAATCCTCGCGCTTGAGGACGATCCTCGCGCCGCCAAGATGTTCAGAGAGCCGCCGCGCATACGTCAAAGGCGATTCGCGCCCGACGTAATCGCGCAGGATTTCCCTGAACTCCGCCTGGAAGGCGGGATCGGCCTTCGCCTCTTCGTAGGCGGCCTCGAGTTCTCGCAGAGGCGTCATGAGCGTTTCGGCGATGTACTGGCCGCCGTATTGTCCGTAGTGTCCTTTTTTCATTTCGTCAGCTCCTTCAGTTTTTCTCCCGGGCGTTCAGCCCGCATCAAAGTTTCTCCTATAAGAAATCCGTCCGCGCCAGCGGCGCGAAGGGCCTTTACGTCGTCCGCGCCGCGAATTCCGCTTTCGGCGATTCTCACGACGCCGTCCGGAATCTGTCCGAGCAGTTCGGCCGTGATAGACGGATCCGTGCGGAACGTCCTCAAATCGCGGCAGTTCACGCCGACGATCTTGGCGCCGGCGGCGACGGCGCGGCGGATTTCCTCCGCCGTGTGCGTCTCGACGAGCGCTTCCATGCCGAGCGAACGGGCGTACTCGAGCCGCGCCGAAAGCGCGGCGTCGTCAAGCACGGCGGCGATGAGCAGCACGGCATCTGCGCCGGCGGCGCGCGCGCGGAGAATCTGGAAGTCGGTGGATACGAAATCCTTGAACAGAATCGGAAGATCGCTCGCTTCTCGCGCAAGGCGCACCTTGTCCTCTCCGCCAAGAAAACGGTGCGGTTCGGCAAGGACGGAAAGGGCGGACGCGCCGGCCTCCGTCAATTCCTTCGCCAGCTCCGTCGCGTTGAAGTAAGGCCGTATCACGCCCTTGGACGGACTTGCCTTCTTCAATTCCGCGATGACGTGCAGTCCGGGCCCGCGGAACGCGGCGGCGAAGTCGCGCACGCGGGAAGCGCGTTCCGCGTCGCGGCGGCGGCGTTCGGTCAGATCGGCCAAGATGTCGCCGCCCGCCGGACGCCCGCCCGCGCCGAGAAACGCCTCCAGCTTCGCGCGCGCGGCGCCGGAATCGATGGACTTCTCCGCCACGGCGATTCCTTCCTTCAGGCTTCGCGCGCGGTCCGCCATCCATATGGCGGCGGCGGCGTTTATCACGGCGGCGAGACGGTACGCGCCGCGCAGTCCGCCGCCGAGAATCCCGCGCAGTATCATCGCGTTTTCTTCCGGCCCGCCGCCGGCTATCGCTTCGGCGGGATAGCTTTCGCCGCACAGCCGCGCGACGTCGAACTCTCCCTCGCTCACGATTCCGTCGCGGAGCATCGCGAAGCGCGTGACGCCGTCCGTCGAGATTTCGTCCATGCCGTCGCTTCCGCACACGACGAGCGCGCTGCGCGAGCCGAGGCGATCGAGCGTTTCGGCGAACGCGCGCAGAAGCGACGGATCCGCCACGCCTATCACGTGCTGCTTCACGCCGGCCGGATTTGTGAGCGGGCCGAGATAGTTGAAGATCGTCTTGAACTTCAACTGCCTGCGCACGGGCGCGACGAACCGCATTGCCGGATGAAGGTTGCGGGCGAAAAGAAAGCCTATTCCGTTGGAACGTATTCCCTCCGAGACGGCTTCGGGCGGCGTGGCGAGGTCGTAGCCGAGCGCCTCGAGAACGTCCGCCGTGCCGCACTTCGACGTGGCTGCGCGGTTGCCATGCTTCGCGATAGTCACGCCGGCGCCGGCGGCGATGAAGGCGGCGGTCGTGGACACGTTGAACGTGCCGGCGAAATCGCCGCCCGTTCCGACGATATCCACGGCGTCCGGATTCTCGCAGGCCACGTGCACGCCAGCCTCGCGCATCGCGGACGCCGCCGCCGTCAAGTCGTCCGCCGTCACCCCCTTTTCATGGTACGCCGTCAGGACTTCCCTGATCTCCGCGTCCGTCATCTGCCCGGACATTATCCGCGCGAAAGTCTGCTTCGTGTTCATGCAATCGCCTCCAGAAAGTTCTTGATCTGCGACGCGCCGGACGGCGTGCCGATCGATTCGGGATGGTACTGCACTCCCTCGATCGGAAGCGACACGTGCCTGATGCCCATCACCTCGCCGTCGTCCGCCGCCGTCGCGCTCACCGCGAAGCAATCCGGAAGCGTCGCCGGATCGACGGCGAGCGAGTGGTAGCGCATCGCCGCGAAGTCCTGCGGGATTCCGCGGAACACTCCTTTTCCGTCATGGCGGACGGGAGAAGTTTTCCCGTGCATGAGACGTTTCGCATGGACGATCTTCGCGCCGAACGCCTGCGCAATGGACTGGTGCCCGAGGCAGATTCCCAGTATCGGCACCTTCCCGGCGAACTCCTTCACGGCGGCGAGCGTCACGCCGGCGGAATCCGGATTGCCCGGACCCGGCGAAAGTACGATCGCGGCGGGATGCAGCGCACGGATTCCGTCCACGTCGATCTTGTCGTTGCGCACCACGTCCATCTCCGCGCCGAGTTCTCGGAAACACTGCACGAGATTGTAGGTGAACGAATCGTAGTTGTCTATCATCAGTATCATAGAGCCTCCGCGAACTTGGCGGCCTCGAACACGGCCTTGGACTTGTTGACGGTTTCGTTGTACTCCTTCACGGGATCGGAATCCGCCACGATTCCTGCGCCGGCGCGCATGGTGAGACGCGAGCCGTCCAGAACCATCGTGCGGATGACGATGGCGAAGTCCATGTCGCCCGCGAAGCTGAAGTACCCGGCCGCTCCGCCGTATATTCCGCGAGGCGACTTCTCGTACTTCGCGATCAGTTCCATTGCGCGGATCTTCGGCGCGCCGGTGAGCGTGCCGGCGGGAAACGCGGCGCGGAGAAGATCGAAGCCGTCCTTTCCCTCCGCCAGCGTGCCCGAAACGTCCGAGACGAGGTGCATGACGTGGGAGTAGCGCTCGACGTGCGCGAGGGAATCGACCTTCACCGAACCAGTCTCGCACACGCGCCCGAGATCGTTGCGTCCGAGATCCACGAGCATTACGTGCTCCGCGTTCTCCTTCTCGTCGCCCACGAGTTCGCGCTCGAGCGCGGCGTCGGCTTCGGGCGTCTCGCCGCGAGGACGCGTACCGGCGATCGGACACGTAGAGCAGACGCGCCCGGAAAGTTTCACTAGTTCCTCCGGCGACGAACCTATCAGCGTGCGCGGGCCGAGCTTCATGAAGAAGTTGTACGGCGAGGGATTGACAACGCGCAGGGCGCGGTAGAGCGAAAGCGGGCTTGCGGAAGTCTGCATCGTGAACTTCTGCGACGGAACGATCTGGATGCACTCGCCGTCGAGAATGTCCTGCTTGCACTTCGCCACGATCTCCGCGTATTCTTCCGCCGTCATTTCGGGCGTGAAGCCGGCGGACGCGGAGGCGGACGGCGCACCGAGACTGAAACGGACGGAAGGGCGTTCGCGGCGGAAGAACTTCGCGTAGAGCGCGTCGATTTTCTCCCGCGCCGCGTCATATGCGCCGGGCAGCGAGGAATCGACGTTCACGACGATGGTCACGGTGCGGCGAACGTTGTCGAAGACGAGGACGGAATCCGTGAGCATGAACGCGGCGTCGGGCGTGCCCTGTTCCGGAACGAGGCGGACGCGCGGCTCGAACAGGCGCACGGCGTCGTAGGAAAGATAGCCGATGGCGCCGCCTTGAAGCGGAGGAAGATCGGGATCGGCGAGAAAGTTGCGCTCGGCGAACAGGCGGCGAAGGGCGGAAAGCACGTCGGCGTCCGGCAGGAACGTCGTGCCTTCCGCAGCCGTCTGCATGAACACGGCGCCGTCCTTCCCGTAGACCGTCGCGTAGGGATTTACGCCGAGGAAGGAGTATCGCCCGCCCGTTTCGGAGGAAGCGACGCTCTCGAGAAGGAACACGTCCTCGTCGACGGCTCGCGACAGCACGGAGACGGGCGTCTCCATGTCCGCAAGGTATTCGCGGTACACGGGAACGGTTGCGTTCCCTCGCGCCCTGCTTTCAAACATCTCTCTTGTGAGTTCTTTCATAGGTTGTCCTTTTTCGCACAAACAGAAACGGCCTCGCTCTTTCGGAGCGGGCCGTCTGCCTATGCGGTGTTTCCATGCTTTGCTTTTCACCATGCCAGGGTACGCGGACGCCTCTCCGACTGTTTGCCGAAGTTGCGCCACCACCAAAACTGGACGTTGAATTGCATTCTGATTTCCTGTTGGCGCATAGTGTAGCACATTTTCCCCGCGTGCGTCAATGCACTTGATCAAAAAAATTTTCCAGTCCGGGAAGACGCCCAGGACAAGCGCAAAGTGCAAATTGAATTTCGCTGGCGGCGGAAATATGGTATACTTGTCCGCTATGAAGAATAAGGTTTTCTTGACGTCGATTCTGGCTTTGACCGCATTCGCCGTGCTGGCGGGCGATGCATCCGTCGCTGCGGAAACCCCGCAGGAAGTTCCGCTCGCGCACAAAATGACGCTCCTCGCGCTTCAGATAGGCCTTATTCTCTTCGCCGCGAAACTCGGCGGAATGCTTGCATCCCTCTTCCGCCTTCCAAGCGTGCTGGGCGAACTCGCAAGCGGCATCGCGATCGGCCCTTACGCGCTCGGCGGAATAGGCCTCGGCTCCGGGCTTTTCGCGCACGGCCTGATTCCGGCGGCGCACGGTTCGATGCCGATAACGCCGGAACTTTACGGACTTTGCACCATCGCGTCCGTAATACTGCTTTTCATGTCCGGCCTCGAGACAAACCTCAAAATGTTCCTGAAACTGGCGTTCGCCGGGTCGCTCGTCGGAATCGGCGGCGTAGTGGCTAGCTTTCTGCTGGGCAACCTCTGCACCGTCTACCTGCTGCCGAAGTTCCTGCCGGACAGTTTCGGCTACCTCGCAAAACTCTCCACCGTGCAGGCGATCCTCGATCCGGCCGCGCTGTTCATGGGAATAATGTCCACCGCCACGAGCGTCGGCATCACGGCGCGGATACTCTCCGAACGGCGCAAGATGGACAGCGAAGAAGGCGTCACAATCATGGCCGGCGCCGTAATCGACGACGTGCTCGGCATCATAGTGCTAGCCGTCGGAATGGGCATCATCAAGGCGAGCGAAGCGGGCGGCGCGGACGGACGCGCCAGCGTCAAGTGGCTCGAAATAGGGAAGGTGGCTCTCAACGCTTTCGGCCTGTGGCTTGGCGGCACCGCGCTCGGAATAGTGTTCGCGCGCAAGATATCGTGGCTTCTCAAACTGTTCAAGAGCCCCGTGGCGATCGGAACTCTCGCGTTCGGCCTTTCGCTCGTGATCGCAGGCCTTTTCGAGGCGTTCGGCCTCACGCTGATCATCGGCGCGTACGTAATGGGCCTCTCGCTCTCGCGCACCGACATCAAATACATGATCCAGGAGAATC
>JAFPNP010000026.1 GCA_017411125.1 Kiritimatiellia bacterium | reverse complement strand
GGCGCGGCCTCCGGACGCGCCGTTTGTCTTGAAACAACCAAGACAACTCTCGAAAACAACTTTTTTCTGCGAACGAACCTCGAACAAGGCCGTTGGCGAAGATCAAGGTACGCCAAAAGGCCAAGGTTGTTTTTGAAAGTTGTTTTGGTTGTTTCCATTTCATGCGAACCATCGGCGGCGGGCGCGCGGCCCCACGCGCCGCGGCTCAACGCGCCGTGCGGCGGTATAAGGATATGCCGCCCTATTACCATATTATACGCCTTTCTTGGCTTTGAGGGGGGGGGGGGGTATTTGGAACAAAAGCGCCCGCTGCGCGGCATCCAGCCGCGCCAAAAACGATGTCTTCACGCATCGTCTCTGTACAATGCACTTTGTCCATCGACGACTATCATACCAAAAAAAAATTTGCGGCGCAACAAAAAATCAACCTGGATTTTACCGGGGTTTTTGGCGCGGCATCCGGCTTTGCAGCCGGATCGTCAAAGCGGGCGGGTGCGCGGCCTCTGGATGGGCCGTTTGGCGGCGGCATAAGGATATGCCGCCCTACCATCTTGCTTGAGTCGCGCAACGCCGCGTAACCCTCTACGATTGCAACCCTTAGGGCTCATAATTCCCCCCTCTAGGGCTCATAATTCCCCCCTCTAGGGCTCATAATTCCCCCCTCTAGGGCTCATAATTCCCCCTTGCCTATTTCTAATAGGAAACAACTTGGACAACTTTCTTTTGCACCTTCCGCCTACTCGCAGCCTGGCCCGGCTGCGCTCGTTCGCAAGGCCGACACGGAGATCGGCCCTCCCTTGTTTTGCAATCGCTTTCGCCATCGGCTGCGGCCTTGGGAGTCGCTTCAAAAAGTTGTTTCCATTTTTTGTTCGCCCTCTTTGCGCGTCGCTGCCGCATTGACAGAACCAAAGTAAATTTGGTACAATCTCGCCCATGAGAAAAACGTTTACTTTCATCCTCGCGGCGAATACCGCGGTCGCGGTTTCCGCCGCGTTCAACATGGACAAATCCGCAATGTCGGAAGCCTACTGGAAAATCTGGAACGACGGCGTCCAAGCCAGGATAGACGCGGACATCGAAAAATACCGCAAGACCGATGCCTCGGCGGAAGTGTCAGCGCCGGACGGGACGGAAGTAGCCATAGAACAGATATCCCACGCCTTCTTCTTCGGCGCCCACATATTCAACTTCAACCAGCTCGGCACCCGCGAGCGCAACGAGCGCTACAAAGCCCTCTACGGACGCGAAGGCGCGCTTTTCAATTCCGCCACGGTTGCCTTCTACTGGCGCACTTTCGAGCGCCACCCCTACGCCCCGCGCTTCGAGGAAAGATACGAGGACACCGAAGAGTTCTGGAACAACTGCAAAGATCCGAAGCGCCAGCCGCACTGGCGCCGCCCGGCGTCCGACCCGGTGGTCGACTACCTCAGGTCGCGCGGAGTGCGCATACACGGCCATCCGCTCGTGTGGGGCAACAATTCGTGGATGACGCCGAACTGGCTTTGGGACGATTTCTGCCCGGAAAACGAAAAACTTGCGCTCGAACAGGCTTCGGGAGTGAAGCTGCCCGTATGGAACCACTCTCTGCCAGAAGGCGTCAAAAGCAGGGAATACGAAAAGGAATGGGAGACAGGCTGGAAAAAGATCTACAAGCTGGGCGGCGAGAAGATTGCCAGTCTGGTTCCGACATACCTCAAAGCCGTATCGCACTTCTACGAAAAGCGTATCCGCGACCTCGCGGAACGCTACGGAAGCAGAGTAGACTGCTGGGACGCCGTGAACGAAAGCGCCACCGACTTCCAGATATGGGGCGGGAGAACCGCCGTGCGCAACCGCCCGTTCGACGCCTCCCACTACGGGCCAATGCCCGCAGACTACGCGTACAAGGCGTTCATGTGGGCGGTCAAGTACCTCCCTTCCACGGCGTGGCTCGACCTCAACGACTACAACATGAGTCCGTCTTTCGTGAACCAGGCGAAATCCCTGATCGCGCACGGGGCGAAGGTTGACGTTGTCGGCTCGCAGATGCACCTCTTCGACCCTAAGGAGAGCCTGAACATCATGGCGGGCAAAGGACCGAAGCACCTCCGTCCGGAACACATAGCCGCCCGTTTCAACATGCTCGCGAAGCTGGACAAGCCGATACTTCTGTCCGAGACGACGATTACCGCGCCCGACCTTTCGCCGAAGGGACAGATGGTACAGGCGATAATCGCGCGCAATCTCTACCGCGCCTGGTTCTCGGTGGAAAAGATGGCCGGAATCACGTGGTGGAACGTGGTGGACGACTGCGGCGCTCCGGGCGAACCTTCCATGAGCGGCATCTTCACGCGCGACATGCAGCCCAAGACCGCGTACTACGCGATGGACGACTTGATCAACCGCGAGTGGAAGACCCGCGCGACGGCGAAAGCCAAGGCCGGCAAAGTGAAATTCAGGGGCTTCCGCGGCAGATACCGCATTTCGTGGACGGCGGCGAACGGGGAAAAGAAGTCCATCGTCGCGGAAGTGAAGTAGCCGTTCGACCGCCATGCACGAAAAAGACAGCTACATCGCGGCTAAAAGGCTGCTGGACGGCGCAAGAAAGATCCTGATATCCGGGCACCTCAGCCCGGACGGGGACTCCCTCGGCTCCATGATCGCCCTCGCCAGAATGCTCCGCGCCACAGGCCGCGAAGCCTACGCCACAGCCGACGTCCACGCCCTCGGCAAGCCGGGATTTCTCGAAGGCGTCGCCGACATCATTCCCGTCCGACGGCTGAAAAGGCGCAAGTTCGACCTCTTCATATACGTGGATTGCGCCGCGCCGGAACGGCTTCCGCCGGAAGTTCGCCCGTTCGCGGAGAAGCTTCCCTCGCTCACCATCGACCACCACGCGACGAGCGTCCCGTCCGGCGCCGCGTCCATCATCGACCCAGCCGCCTCGTCCGCCGGCGAAATCGTCTGGCGCCTGGCCAAATGGATGGAGTGGCCCGTCGACCGCGCCACGGCCGAGGCGCTGTGGGTCGCGATCGTCACCGACTCCGGGCGCTTCGCCTACGATTCGACCAGCCCGGGCACGCTGCGGGCGGCCTGCGACCTTCTCAAGCGCGGCGTGCGGACGGCGCGAATAAACGACATCATCTACTGTTCGTTCAACACCAAGTCGATGGAGCTGAAGCGCCGCGCTTGGCGTTCGCTGCACATCTGGAAAAACCGAAAGGTGGCCGAGGTTTCGCTCACGCGGGACGACTTCCGCGAAGTGCGCGGCACGAAGGCGGACGCCGAAGACGTGATCGAGATTCCGCGCCAGGCCGCCCGCAACGAAATCGCGCTCTTCTTCTACCAGATACCGGACCGCACGCACGAAACGCGCGTATCCATCCGGACGCGCGAGCCGCACGACGCGACGCTTCTCGCGGCCAAATTCGGCGGCGGCGGACACGTCCGCGCCGCCGGATGCACCGTCAAGGGCGGAATGGCCGTCGCCAAAAGGCTCGTGCGCAAAGCCGTGAAGGAAATGCTCGCCGGGAAACTTAAACCGGCGGCGGCGGAACCTGCGCAGGACGAGCAGCGCAAGGGGGTCGAATGCAACGCAAAGCGCTGATTCTCACCGACGGAAAGGCCGGCCACGAGAACCAGTCCAAGGCTTTCGCCCGCGCACTCGGCCTCGACTTCGACGTGGCGGAAACAAGGTTCAAATCCGCGTTCCACAAGGCGCTGTCGTACCTTCTCGACAGGCTCGGCGTGAACACGCAGAGCCTGTTCGAAGTCCGCGCGCCGCTTCCGCCGGAATGCGCCGCAGTGATCGGCACTGGGTCCGGCACGTTCTACGCGGCCAAGACGCTTGCGCGCAGGCTCGGGACGAAGTGCGGCGTCGTGCTGTACCCGCGCGGCTACAGGATGTCCACGTTCGACTGCATCCTGGCGCCGGAGTTCGACAGGCCGCGCCCAGCGCCGAACGTCGTGCAGATCCCGGTGAACCTCGTCGCGAACGACGAGGCGTTCTACGCGGCCGGCACGGAAGCGTTTCTCGCCCGCCACACGCCGTCCGGCAAGCCTGCCGTCGCCGTCATCGTTGGCGGCCCGAACAAATGCGCCGCGATTACGGCGGAATGGATGAAAGAGCGGCTGGAGCGCATCTTCGCGGAAACGCCTGACGCCGAACACTGGGTCACCACTTCGCGCCGCACGCCGCCGGACGTGGAAGCCGTGGTGGAATCGTTTCCCTTCGACTACAGGCTTATCTATTCCAAAGACCGCTTCAATCCCATCCCTGCGTTCGTCAAACTCGCCCGCACGCTGTACGTCACGGCGGAATCGACGGGAATGATTTCCGAATCCTGCACGTTCGGCACGGCGGAGGTGCGCGTGCTCGACAACTTGAATCCCGGACGCCACAAGTTCAGGCGGTTCGTCGAGGATCTGGAACGGGGCGGATACGTGAACGGTTCGCGCAAGGTCGATCTTTCCGCGCAGTTCGCCAAAGCCCGCGGACTTCTTGGACTCTAAACCGCAAGACGGAGACATCCCGTGACCAACCAGACGATATCCATGCCGTTCGGGCTGCGCATGAAGCTCTCGGCGATGATGTTCCTCCAGTTCATGACGCTGCCGGTGTGGTTCAACACGATAATCCCATACGTGAAAACCCTGCCCGGCGGCGAATCGTGGACTCTCTGGTACGGAATGTTCGCCGGCTTCGGCACCCTGGCCTCGCCGATAGTCGGCATGTTCGCCGACCGCTTCATGAACGCCGAAAAGGTTCTAGCGGCGTCGAACGTCGTCTATGCGGCGCTTCTCGCGGCGTGCTTCTTCGCCCGCGACCCCGCGACGCTGTTCACTCTCCTGATGGTCGCCTGTTTCGTCAACATGCCGGGCTGGTCGCTCGTGGCCACGATAGCGATGACGCACTCGTCCCCGGCCGCTTTCCCGCACATCCGCGTGTTCGGAACCCTCGGCTGGGTCGCGTCAGCCGTGTTCTCCGTCGCCGGCATAAGATGGCTCGGCATGGCGGACTTCGACACGTCGCCGTGGATATTCGCCTGCGCGGCGGCCACGGCCCTGGTCTCCGCCGCCGTCGCCTTGATCCAACCGCCCACGCCGCCAAACGCGCGCGGCACGCCGATGAGCGTGGCGGACGCGCTCGGCCTCAAGGCGTTCTCCCTTTTCAAAAACCCCCGCTTCCTCGTGTTCGGCGTCCTGCTTGCACTTTCCATGATTCCTTTCCAGTGGTACATGAACTACAACGCCCTGTACCTCAAGGAATCCGGATTCACGTATCTATCCCTCACGCAAAACCTCGGGCAGGCCGGCGAACTGGCATTCATGGCCGCCCTGCCCTTCATGATGCGGGCGTTGGGATACAAGTGGTCCATGGTGGCCGGAATAGCCCTTCTGGCCGCCCGCTACGCCTGTTTCTACGGCAGCGTAAAACTCGGATGCCCAGCGCTGGACTTCGGCGGAATATTGCTCCACGGCGCGGTGTTCGGCCTCATCGTCATAAATGCGCAAATGTACGTGACGGAGGTTTCGCCGCCGGAACTGCGCAACCAGACGCAGGGATTGATGATGACTGTGACCAGCAGCTTCGGCGTATTCCTTTCCGTCGCGATCTTCGACTCGATTCTGGCCGCGAACGTCCGCCCGGACGGAACGCACGACTGGGCGCCGCCCTACCTTGCCGCCTTCGCAATCTCCGCGGTACTCGCCGTCCTCACGGCTGTCATGTTCAAGCCTGAAACGCAAAGGCGGTAGATGTTTGACGGATTCGACGACGCGCTGACGGAACGGCACGTGCAGGCCGTCTGGTACGACGCGGCCCTGCGTCCGGACGGGCTGCGCACTTCGGGCGGCGCGGAAGTGCGCGTGGCGGATCCCGGACGGTGGAACCTCGAAGCCGGGCCGGACTTCCGCGACGCCGTGCTGGAAATCGGCCCGGAACGTCGACGCGTCCGCGGCGACGTGGAAGTGCACATGCGCACCTCCGACTGGATCGCCCACGGACATGCCAACGACCCGGCATACGCAAACGTCGTGGCGCACGTCACATGGCATCCAGGCCCGCAAACGACGGCAGGATACGCCTCCTTGCCGCGACGCTGCATCCATATCTGTCTGGGCGATTTGCTTCGCACGCGCCCGGACTTCTCTCCCGACGAAATCGACCTTGCCGCATATCCATACGCGCGTCTGCCGTCCACGCCGCGTCCGTGCGAAACGGCGTTCGCCCGCTCCACGGACGACGCTCTCGAACTTCTGCGAATCGCCGGCGAACGGCGTCTTGACGGCAAGACCCGCCGTCTTGCCGCCCTTTTCGTGCGAAGGGGAGACCGCGCCCAGGTGTTCTACGAAGAAATGATGGCGGCGTTCGGATACAAGCACAATGCAGCTCCGTTCCGCGCCCTGGCGCAGACGATTCCGTGGCGCGACCTTCCGCCGCGCCCGGAAGCCGCCGACACCGCGCTCTCGTGCGCCGCCTGGCTCGAAGTGGCACGGCGCGTTCCATGGCACACCGCGAACGTCCGCCCGAACAACTCCCCCGGTCGCCGCATAAGCGCGGCCGCGATGCTTTTCGCCGGCGCACTGCCCGGTCTTCTCCAACGGCTTGGCACATGCGATTTTGCGACACGCGGCGGACAGCGTTCCGCAATCGAAATCCTGCGCACCGCGCAGCCGCTTGGCATGCGCCGCGCAGCCGCAATGCTCGCAAACGTGTTGATTCCGTTCGCCATGGCCGAAGGACGCCTTTCGCGCGCGCCGGAATGGATTTTCCCGGAAGAACTAAACTCAACGGCCCGGCTCATGGCGTTCCGCATTCTCGGACGCGACCACAACCCCGCGCTGTACTCCGGAAACGGACTCCTGATCCAGGGGCTTCTGCACATCCACCGCACGTGCTGCCTTGCAGTCCATCCCGACTGCTCGGAATGTCCGCTTGTGCGTCAGCACGCCGCCACGTGCGCCTCGCCCGCATATACGGAAACTCCGCCGACGTCAAGCGAACCGTCCGGCTGAACGCCGCCGCAAACGCCTTCGACCGGCATGGCGTCGCCGTCCACCGCGAACACGCGCACATTGCGTCCTTTCAGCGCATCGACGGCCGCAAAGCAAGGGACGAGCGCGGCGAATCCGTCCCGCCGCCACCTCTCCGCAAGAACGTCAAGCTCATGCAACACCCGGTCGCGCACGTCCGGCACGGAATAGGCACGTCCCGCCACAAGCGCAAGGCTCGTCGCCCGCGCCGAAATATCCGCCGGGAACTCCGTCTGGTTGACGTTCGCGCCTATGCCAACGATCACCGCGTCCTGGACGCGCTCGCACAGGATGCCTGCGATCTTGCGTCCGCCCGCCAGCACGTCGTTTGGCCATTTTACCGAAAACGGCGTATCGGGCGCCAGCGGCGAAAACGCCCGGAGAACGGCGAGGCCGGCGACAAGCGGAAGCGTGGCCGCCTCGTCCGGCGCAAGGCCGGAAACGTCCAGCACGGCGGAAAGAACGAGGTTCGCGCCGGGGGCGGAATGCCATGCGTGATCGAGACGTCCGCGCCCTGCGGTCTGCTCGTCCGCAGTGAACACGTCGCCGGGCGCTCCCGAACGCGCATCGGCGTTTGTGGACGCCGTCACGCGCCGGTGGTGGATGCGCCACGTCATTGCAAAAACGGATTTGTGGCGACTTCGCGCGCTATCGTAGTCGGCATTCCGTGCCCGGGGACGACGACGAGCTCCGGATCCAGCGCGGCAAGGCGGCGCAGGGATGCGTTGAGCTGGCGGCGGTCGCCGCCGGGGAAGTCGGTGCGTCCGCACGAACCGGCGAAAAGCGTATCGCCCGTGAGAAGAAGCTTCTCTTCGGCGAAGAGCAGGCAGACGCCTCCCGGCGTGTGGCCGGGCGTCGCGATTATCTTCGCCTCGATGCCGCCAGCGGAAAGCATCGCGCCGTCCACGAGGTCGGCTGCAAGCGTCGCCGGTCTCTTCACCGCTTCGTAGTCCGGCGGCCAGGCGTTTTGCGGATGGCCTATCATTGGAACGTCGCCGGGGCCGATGTGGACCGGAAGGCCGGGGTATCGCTCCAGAAGCCCGTCGACTGCGCCAATATGGTCGAAATGCCCGTGGGTGAATACGACGAGCGCGGGCGCAAGCCCATTCTCGTCCAGAAAGGAACATATCGCCTCGGGAGAGGCTCCTGGATCGACGATCCATGCCGCGGAAGGATCGTTCCAAAGAATTACGCAGTTCGCGCCGATGGCGCCGAGTGGCATGATTTTCCGATGCATCGTCAATCCTCCGCCTTGCAGTTCCGGAGCAATTCGTCGAAACGGTTTATCTTCACGTTGTACCGGCTGTCCCGCAGGCTGCCAAAACCGAACGTGCAGAACGCCGTCTTCACGCCGGCGTTGCGCCCGCATTCCATGTCCGTCCAGTTGTCACCCACCATCCAGTCGTGCGACGAGAGGCGATGCCCGCGAAGACGCGAGGCCGCCTCGCGCAGCGGCATGGCGGAAGGTTTCATCTCGGCGCAATCGCCTCCGCCGACAATCCCGGCGCCGAAATAGCGGGCAATGCCGAAATGATCCAGTATCGTGCGGGTGAAGTCGCCGGGCTTGTTGGTCACGACGCCCATCAGCCAGCCACGGTCATGCAGTTCGGCAAGGGTCGAGCGCACGCCGGGATAGAGCGAAGTCGTGTCTAGAAGGTGCGCGGAGTAGTTGCGCATGTGCATGGGCCATAGTTCGTCGAAACGCCCGGCAGCCTCCGGTATCGCGTGTTCGAGCAGATAGCGCGCGCCGTTGCCGACGCACGCCACGACCTCTTCGAGAGGCAGTTCCGCATACCCGAGCTCGCGGCGCGTCGCGTTGACGGCTGCGGCGAGATCGGCGCGCGAATCGACCAGCGTCCCGTCCATGTCGAAGAATGCAGCGTTCATCGCCTGCTCCGCAATATTGGTCAGACGGCTGCAGCGCGGGCGAGCATGGCGCCGCCGACGGCTGCGGAATCCGCAACGTCGAACGCCTCCACCTCTGCGCCGAAGGCGCGTGCTGCCGCCTCGCGTATGCCGCGCGAACGCGACGCACCGCCCGTAAGGCGGATGCGGTCGAACTTTCCGATCCACGCGGCGTGTTCGGCGATATTGGACATCTGCCCTTCCACGACGGCCCGGACGCGCTCCGCGTCGGACGCGGCGTCCCAGTCGAAATTGGTCTTCAAACCGGTCTCGTCGCAGCGCGGGGTGATTTCCGGCTCGAACCACGGCAAGGCGCGTTTGCCGCCGTTGCCGGGCTCGGTAAGGTCGAACGCGGTCTCGTCGAAGAACTTCCAGTCGACGCCAAGCATGTCCTTCACCCGTTCGCGGGCGAGGGAACCGTTCTTGAAGCAGACGAGGGACATGAATCCGCCGCACGGATTGCCGAACACGTGTCCGTATCCGGCGGGATCGGTGCGGAAATCCGCCATCGCGGCGAAAAACGTGTCGCTCGTTCCAAGCGAAAGCACCGCGACGCCGGGCTCGGCCGCGCCACAGCCCACGAGGCTGGCGGGATTGTCCCCGGTGAACGGCGCCACCGGAATACCGGGACGGAGACCATACTCCGCGAAACGGGCGGCGAGGCGGTAGGACGTGCCGGGGCGGACGACCTTGGGCAGCTTGGACAGCAGCGAGGGCGATATGAAATCGCACACGGCCCGGTCCCAGTCGAGCGTCTTGAGATTGAGCAGATTCATCCCCGCGCCGTCGCCGACGTCAATCCCAGCATCCTCGCCCGCAAACCAGCTTGTCAGGAAAGAACTGAGAAGGTGTATGCGTGCCGTGCGCGCGAAAGCATCCGGCTCCATGCGGGCGAACTTCATTATCTGCGGCCCGGCGAAACGCTCTATGGCCGGCGAACCGGTGTCCAGACGCAGACGCTCCCCGAACTCCGCGTCGAGAGCGCGGCACTCCGCGCCCGTGGACGAGTCCATCCAGATGGGGCTTGTGTCGCGCGAGAACACAAGCGGATCAAGGCTTTCAAGGTAGACTGTCGCGTGCTGCTGCGCATCGCCTCCGACGGCGGCGATCGACGACATGTCGAACCCGCCGTCGCGGAGCTTGCCAAGGACGGCCTCCACGCCCGCAAGCCACATCCTCGGATCGGCGTGGCGCACGAGCGGGTCCGGGCCGTCTATGTACGGCTGCGGGAAAGGCACGCTTTCGCGCGCCACGGTCCGCCCGGCCGCGTCGATGACTACGGCCTTGGCGGACTGTGTGGAGCAGTCGATTCCGAGGTACGTCTGCATTCGCTTTGCCGTTTAGAGGGCGCACATCTGGCGGATGGCGGCGAGTTCGGCCTCGGTGTCGTTCGCGCCCTTCGCGGCGGGCTTGAGACGCGACGCCAGCTTGACGCAGATGTCCACGGCTTCGGAACAGCTCTTGATGAAACGCCACTGCGCGTCCGCCGGATTTTCGGGCGAGCCCTCTGCGCGGAGCATGTGGCAGTCGAACTCCACGACGCCCTTCCAGCCGCAGTCGGCAAGGGCGCGGAACATCCAAGCAGTCTCCTTGAGCCCCTCCGGACCGACGAGCGGCGGGAAGTCGTCGTCGAACTGTCCCTTGATCTGCGAGCCGAAGTGGAGGAACTTCATCTTCTTGCACGCGCAGAGGTACGAGACGGTGAGGACGGAGTTGAGAAGCGTCATGCCCTCGTGCTGGAGCAGTTCCGGATTGACGCCCCAGAAGTCGGGCTTCTTGAGGCGCGACATGATGAAGCCGACGGCGTGGCCGCTCGTGGGCAGGAACATGGCGCCGCGCGGCTCGTTCGGTTTCGGCTCCACGGTGGCGCCCTTGTAGTTCGTGAACTTCATCTTCTGGATGTAGTCCGTGACGTGGTTCAGCCCATTCGCGAGCCAGTCGTACACGTGGGCGAAGTCAGTCTTGGCGTAGACCTCGAAACCGTCGCGGGCCACCCAGTAGGTGTAGTGCTTTGCGCCGAGCAGGTTGCCGATGCGCAGCGTGCGCTCCACCTTCTTGGCGGCGAGGGCGCGGATTTTCGGATCGGGGTTCGTGAGGCCGCCGGCGCGGAAGAGCTTGTTGCCGTGCAGGGAGCAGGTGACCATGTTCACCTTCAGTCCGCCGTCCGCAAGCACCTTCTTGATGGCGCGGAGCTTCTTGTACACCTCGCTCTTGGGGTCGAGGTCGTCCTCTGGGTGCTTGGGATCCCACGGCACGAGATCGTCGTCATGGGTGGACGTCATCTCGATCAGCCCCTCCTTGCAGGCGCGGGCGAGCATCTTGGCGACTTCAAGCGAGTCGGGCTTTTCCTGCACCGGGCCGCCGAACGGATCGCCGAGCGGATTCGCCACGCACCAAAACGGCATCGAACGCGCCGCTACGCACAGACTGTTGTACATCTTTTTTGTCTCCTTGACGTTTGTTTCGGTTTTGAAGAAACTGTTTCTCCGGCGGTTATGATACCATTGATTTCGGCGGAGGGCAAGCGAAACTTAAAGGTTGGCGAATGGATTGCAGAAGAAGCCAGACTGCCGGGGCGGACGGCTTCCGCCGGCCTTCGCCGCGCCGGGCCGCGCCGGCCGGGGACGACCACCATCCCGCGCCGCCGCGCCCTCGCCGCGCGGTTTCGTGCGGGCGGAAAGCGAAATGCGATTGCGGGCCTTGTCCACGCCGATCACGCGCACCTTTATCTTGTCCCCGGTCTTCACGACCTCGGACGGGTCGGTGATGAAACGGTCCGCGAGTTCTGACACATGCACGAGGCCGTCCTGATGCACGCCAATATCCACGAACGCGCCGAACGCGGTCACGTTCGTCACCACGCCTTCGAGCGCCATGCCCTCCTGCACGTCGTCGATCGTGGTCACGTCGTCGCGGAACGCGGGCTTCTCGAACACGGCGCGCGGATCGCGTCCCGGCTTCTTCAGTTCCTCCACGATGTCCTTGAGCGTGGGCAGGCCCACGTCGTCCGAAACGTACTTCTTTATCTCTATGGAATTGGCTAGCGCCGCGTTGCCCACAAGCTCGCCGACCCCGACACCCAGGTCTTTCGCCATTCTTTCCACGAGGGCGTAGCGCTCCGGATGGACGGCGGAGGCGTCCAGCGGGTTCGCCGCGCCGCGTATGCGGAGGAATCCCGCGCTCTGCTCGAACGCCTTCGGCCCGAGCCCCGTCACCTTTTTCAGATCGGCGCGGCTCTTGAACGCGCCGTGCTCGTTGCGCCACTCTACGATTCGCTTGGCGAGCGACGCGCCGATGCCGGACACGCGGGTGAGAAGCGGGGCGGAGGCGGTGTTGAGCTCGACTCCCACCTTGTTCACGCAGCTGACGGTCACTTCGTCGAGCTTCGCCTCAAGCAGCGGCTGGAAAACGTCGTGCTGGTATTGCCCCACGCCGATGGCCTTTGGCTCGATCTTCACGAGTTCCGCCAGAGGATCCTGGAGACGGCGCCCGATGGAAATCGCGCCGCGCACCGTGAGATCGAGATCGGGGAACTCGTCGCGCGCGGTCTCGCTGGCGGAGTAGACGCTCGCGCCGGCCTCGCTCACGCTCACGACCATGACGTCCTTGGCGCCTATCAACTTCAGCACGGTTCTTGCGAACGCCTCCGTCTCGCGCCCCGCCGTGCCGTTGCCTACTGCTATCGCCTGCGGCTTGAACTTCTCCACGAGGCGCGCGACCGTCTCCTGCGCCTCCGCCGTGCGCTGCATCGGATATATGACTGTGTTCACGAGAAACTTGCCCGTCTCGTCGAGCATCGCCACCTTGCAGCCGGTCCTGATGCCCGGGTCTATCGCCAGCACGCGCTTCTCGCCGAGCGGGGACGCGAGAAGCAGGTTGCGCAGGTTTTCCGCGAACACCTCTACCGCCGCGCGGTCCGCCTCCAGCTTCTTCTCCGTCGCCGCGTCGATTTCGCAGGACGGCGCAAGCAGCCTCTTGTAGGCATCGGCGGTGGCAAGACGCATCTGCTCGGAGTCGCCGCGCCCGACGATCTCCCCGATGCGCGCGATCACGGGATCGGGATCAACCACGAAATGCCGCCACAGCACGCCCTCCTTCTGCCCGCGGCAGATGGCGAGGTAGCGGTGGCTGGGAATTTCGGAAATGGGTTCCTGGAAGTCGTAGTACTGCTCGAACTTCGTAGGCTGCTCCGGCCTGGGCGTGACCACCTCGCTCTTCACGACGGATTTCTTCGCGAAAACCTCGCGAACGTAGCCGCGCACTTCGGCGGTGTCGGCGATGCGTTCGGCTATTATGTCGCGGGCGCCCTGCAAATCGTCGGCGGACGCGTCCGGCGGCAGTTCCTCGCCGTTCCAGATCTTGTCCGCCAGCGGCTCGAGCCCCTTCTCTTTCGCGATCATGGCGCGCGTGCGGCGCTTCGGCTTGTAGGGCTGGTAGAGATCCTCCAGAGCGGATTTCACCATGCACGTCTCGATCTTTTCGCGCAGCTCGTCCGTGAGTTTGCCCTGTTCGTCGATTGACTTCAGGATCGTGGCCCGGCGGTCTTCAAGCTCGGTGTAATAAGTCAGCCGCTCCTGCACCTTGGAAATCTGCACTTCGTCGAGATTCCCGTGCGCCTCCTTGCGGTAGCGGGCTATGAACGGAATCGTATTGCCTTCGTCGAGAAGCTTGGCCACCGCGGCAACCTGCCCTGCGGAAATCCCCAACTCGGCGCTGAGGCGCGGAAGCACCTGCGCCATGTTCTTTTCTGTGCTCATGTGTCTCTTGTATTCCTCTGCAATGAGGCCGACCGCGAAGCGGACGTTTCACTGGCAGTCCCGAGGAGAGTCGAACTCCTGTTACTAGGATGAAAACCTGGTGTCCTAACCGTTAGACGACGGGACCTTTTGTGCGAAACGGCGAATAGTGTACCATACCCAAGCCCACTGCGCAAGAGGGAAATCGCATTTTTTGACGCGGCCGCTTTCCGGGGCTTCCTTTCGCCGCAATTTTCCCTTGCGCAGAAGGCGCGGATTTGGCATACTAGGCGCGTTTTGGCCTTTCAGACGCGCAAGGTTGTTTCTGCGAGTTCCGGCAAGCCGCGCGACTTGCCTCGCGAATGGCGCGAAAGACAGGCCCGGCAACTACCATGATAAAAAGACTTTTCTCCGTAGAGGCAAAAGGCGATGCGTTTTTCAGGCGCATCGACTGGACTGCGTTCTGGAGCGCCACGGCAATATCCTTCCTGGTCTACTTTTTCACCCTCGGCCCGTCCGTCGGCCTCGAAGACTCCGGCGAACTCGCCACCGCCGCAGACCACCTCGGCGTGCCGCATCCCCCCGGCTATCCTTTCTGGACGCTCTGCTCTTGGCTGTTCTGCCGCCTGTTCTCGTGGGTCACGTACATGGGCCAGCCAACGCCGGCCTGGGCCGTGAGCCTCTTCTCCGCCGTGGCGGGCGCGTTCGCCGCCGGCTGCACGGCGATGCTCATATGCCGCTCCGGCAGCGACATGCTTGATTCGATGGAGAAAGGCCCGCAAGAATCCGGCAGCAATGCCCGTCGGAACGCGCTCATGGGCTTCGCGGGAGGCCTCGGCGGCGCGCTCGTGTTCGCCTTCTCGCCGGTGGAGTGGTCGCAGTCCACCATCGTCGAGATATATTCGCTCAACGCCCTCTTCCTGATGGCGGTGTTCCTGCTCTCGTACCGGTGGATGCGCAGACCGTCCCACAAAATACTTTGGCTCACAGCATTCGTGTTCGGCCTCGGCCTCACCAACTACCAGGTGCTGCTCATGGCCGCGCTGCCGCTCGCCATAATCATACTGCTCAAGGACATTCGCCTCTTCCGCGACTTCACGCTCGTGCTGGTTCCGATCGCCCTGACGGCGCAGGTTCTGCAGATCGGCAGCAAGTTCCGCGCCTCGTCCGCGATGAGCGCGGACGTGATCAACAAGTTCGCGCCGCTTTCTTCCACCGAAGCCTGCCCGAACGAAATCCTACTGTGGGCGGCGTTCGCGCTCGTCGCCGCCGCGCCGATCGTGGGCAAAATCCTCGCCATGCGCGGCAAGCCTGGAAACAACGCGCTGCGCGGCGCGGTCGGCACGGGGCTTGCCGGCGCGCTGCTGGTCGTCCTATCGACCACCATGTTCGCCGGCAAGGCCGCGTGGACGAATCCGGAGTTCGCGCCGCTGGTCGAACCAGCGAAATACGCATGGATCGGCGCGTTCCTCGCCGCGGCGTTCGCCCTCTCGCTGGGAGCGGTGTTCGCGCCGACGAAGGCCGGGCTGTCCGACCGCAGCGTATGGGGATGGCTCGCAGGCGCAGGTCTCTGCGCATTCGTAGCATGCTCGATAGCGGCAAGTCTGCCGTCGGCGGGGGCCGCAGGCTACACGGGCGAAGCGTTCGGCTGGACGAAGCCCGCGTTCACGCTGGTCGCCGGACTGGCCCTGCTCGCGGGGCTGTCGCTCATGACGCCGCGCGGCCTGGCGTTCGCGATCCCAGTCGCCGCCGTGCAGACCGCCGCGTTCGTGCTGCTCTCGAAGGGCGCGATGAACGGCCTCACGCATCCAAGCACCTGGTGGTTCATCTGGACCGTAGTCTGGTTTTTCGCCATGCTTGGCCTCGCGACGGTCGCGCTGCCTAACGGAAAGGCCGTCGGCCCGGCGATACTCCTCGGAGCCCTCGGCGTAAGCTTCTACGCCTACATGCCGATAGTCTCCGACCTGCGCAACCCGCCGATGAACTGGGGCTATCCGCGCACGTGGGAGGGCTTCAAGCACGCGCTCATGCGCGGACAGTACGAGCAGATCAAGATGCCGTCGCTGTTCACGGCGGACGGTTTCGGGCTATTCTGCAAGCAGATGGGCTTCTACTTCCAGGATCTGCGAATGCAGTTCACCCTCGTCGCCGCCGCGCTCGCGCTCGTCCCGTTCGCGTTGTGGCGCGGAACGGTGGCGCTGAAAAACAAAACCGTGCGCATTCCCGCCGCGCGCATTGCCGTGTGGCTGTACGTCGCAACGGCCGCGCTCGTGATCGTGTTCTCGGAATTGCTGGACGGAGAGGTGCCCGGCCGTCTGGACAAGCTGCTGCTCTTCGCCATGTTCCTGCTTGCCGCCGTCGGCGTCGGGGCGATGGTCGTGCGCCAAGCGCTGGTCGTCGCCCGGCAGCTCAGCGGCAGGAACCTGTTCGCCGGGAAGCCGGACGCGGCAGTGCGCGTGAACGTGCTCGCCGACGACGTGACGCAGCAATGGCTCATCGCCGTGGGTGCGTGCTTCGCAATCATGTCGTTCTTCCTCGTCGCCCTCGCGAACGTCAGGGGCGACATCCAGGACGGCTTCATCCAGAAGGTGAAGTTCATCTCCTCGCACGGAATGTTCTCCCTCTGGATAGGATACGGGCTGGTCGTCGGTCTGGTGGTGGCAAACCGCCTTGCGAAAAAACTGTTCGCCGGCAACGAATCGGCGCAGCGGCTGGCGTTCGGCGCGTCGTGCGCGGCGGCAGCCTGCATAGCCCTCATCCCGATCTACGAAAACTACATGAACGACAAGCTCGTGTTCGCCATGGGTTCCGCAGAGCAGAACGGCCATACCTTCGGCTGGCAGTTCGGCAACTACCAGCTTCGCGGCGCGAACGCGATACGCGAAGAGCTGTCCCCCGACGAGGAGCCGCTCCCGAATCCTCTCTGGCCCGAGGAAATGGAGCCGTCTTCGATATTCTTCGGGGGCACCGATCCGGGGCGTTTCGTGCCGACGTACATGATATACTCCGCCAACGTGCGGCCTGACGTCTACCTCATCACGCAGAACGCCCTCGCCGACGACACGTACATGAGCGTGGAGCGCGACCTCTACGGCGACGAGATATGGATTCCGTCGAAAGAGGACAGCGCGGAGGCGTTCAACATCTACGTGAGCGAGGTGCAGAGCGGCAAGCGCCCGAAAAACGGCGACCTGCGCATCGAAAACGGCCGCGTCCAGGTGACGGGCGCCCTGGGCGTAATGGAAATCAACGGCATCCTCACGAAAATGATGTTCGACCACGAGAGACTGCGCCATGCTTTCTACGTGGAGGAGAGCTACGTCATACAGTGGATGTACGACTACCTCACGCCGCACGGCCTGATAATGAAGATCAACGCGGACAAGGGCAAACTCGACGAAGCGACCGCCCGCGACGACATGGAATTCTGGGATTGGTACACTCGCCGCCTCCTGCTCGACCCGGCCTTCCGCCGCGACTTCGCCGCGCAGAAGAGCTTCTCAAAACTCCGCGCCGCGATCGCAGGGCTGTACGCCGACTCCCGCACGCGCTCCCGCACTGACGGCGACTTCCAGAAATACAGCAACCTCGCGGCACAAGCCTTCCGCGAGGCGGTCGCCCTCTACCCTGCCTCGCCCGAAGCCACGTTCCGCTACATTTCGGAGATACTCGGCCTCGGCAGCAAATGGGACGCCATCCTCGACATGGTCGGCTACACCGACCGAGTCGACCCCAACAACCACAGAACGACGGACGTAAAGAAGCACGCCCTCGCGGCGCGAAACGCCGCCGCCGCCATCGGCACCATCCGCGCCGCGCACGACCCGAAAGCCGCCAATACCGCGACCGCCGCCGCCAACTCGGCGTTCCCGAAAGACATCCTGGCAAAACTCTCGCAGACGGAACTTGAAACGCTGGCGGACGCCCGCCTCGACTACGCCGAAGCAAACCTCATGTTCAGACGCGCCTCGCTCGCATACCAGTGCGCCGCATGGGCGCAGTCCAACCCGGTCTTCGCGAATTCTTTCGAGCGACTATGGAGGTCCGCGATGATATTCGAACGCCTCGGTCGCCACCAGGAGGCCGCGCTCGACATCTCGCGCGCCATCAAGTTCCCCGAAGCCGACAACTTCGCGATCCTGAACCAGGCGATCGATATTCTGGCCCGGGCGGGCAAGGCCGCCGAATGCTCCGGCGCAATGACCGCCGCCCTGAAACTTCCAGAAGCGAACAACTTCGGCACGCTTCTCCGCTACGCCAGACTGGCCCGCGGCCTGAACGACGACCGACAGGCGGTGCAGCTCGTCTCCACCGCCCTTGCGGCGAGGGACGGCGCAGCCGCCTCGAACCTCATCGACGCCGGCGAACTGCTCTGCAAGGTGGACGCGGAAAGGTACAAGGCATATGTGGCAGAACACATCCTGAACTACCTTCGCGCCCGCGGCGGATACACGGTGCAGGACACCGGACGCATGGCGTCGCTCTATCTTGAGTGCGACGACATGCAGGGTGCGGAGGCCTGCCTCCAGGCCGTCGTGCGATCTGCACCGGGCGCCGACGCCTATTTCCAGCTCGCGCTGGTAGAGGTCCGGCTCGGCAAAACGCAGGAGGCGCGTGCCGCCATGGCGTCCGCGTTCCGCCACGATCCCGGCCGTTCGCAGGAACTGGCGCGGCACGAGCCGTGGCAGAGCCTCGTCCGCCAACTGATGATGCACGACAGGCGCTGATGCTTTTCGACCGCACACTCCACCCTGACGAAGCCAACCAGGCGTTCACCACCGGACGCCTGCTGGAAACCGGCACGTACACCTACCAGCCGCAGGACCACCACGGGCCCACGCTCTACTACGCCGCCGCCGCCATGCAGCGCGCGGCGGGACGAGGCGACACGGCTTCTCTCGACGAAACCATCCTGCGCTGCACCCCGCTCGTGTTCGCCGTCCTAGCCATCGTGCTTGGCGCGGCCGCGCTGAAACGTCTTTCCGGGCGGATTCTCCCCGGCATTCTCCTGACCGCGCTTCTCGGAACCGCACCGATGTTCGCATTCTTCGCGACGGACTTCATACAGGAGATGTTGCTCGTATGCTTCCTGACGATGATGTTCTGGGCAGGCACGGGATTCCTGAACCCCGGGCGCAAATGGAAAACCGGAACGTGGGCGTTGATGTTCGGCACGGCGACGGGGCTTGCATTCGCGACAAAAGAGACATGCCTCCTTTCCTTCGCCGCCGCAACCGTCGCCGCACTTCCCCTAGTCGCCGGGCATGGCGCCATGAACAAGTTACGCACCCGCCTGCATATTCGCGACGCCGTGTTCGCGGCTGGCGGATTCGTCATAATCTCCTTGATTCTCTATTCCGACTTCGGACGCGACTTCGGAGGAGTGTACAACGCATTCGTGGCCGCGCCGCTTTCGTATCTCCACCGCGGCGTCGGCGACGCGTCCACTTCCACCGGTGCGAACTGGCACGTCCATCCGTGGTGGTGGTACGGCTCTCTGCTCTTCGGCGGCGGCTCCGTCTATTCTCTTTCCGCGATCGCCCTCGCCGCGCTGGCGGCGGCATGCTCGCTCCCGCGCGGCGCGGGACGCGCCGCAAGGTTCGTGTTCTTCTACGCCATTGCGCTGTTCGCGATACATTCGGCAATTCCGTACAAGACGCCATGGTGCATGCTGCCGGTCGTGTCCGCGCTTGCACTTTCAGCAGCGCTGGGCCTCCCCGGACTGAAAAACCGGAATCGGCTGATTTTCCCCTTCGCCGCATTCCTCGCGCTGGTCACGCTCGATTTGCAGATCAACGCTTTCATTAAAATGAACCGCGATCCGGACGCCACGGACATTCCGTACAACTATGCCGCCGCCTCGCCCGATGCCAAAGAACTCGCCGCCATCGTAGATTCCGCTATAGAAAATTCCGGCGATGGCAATGCGCTCGCGGCAGTGGCACTTCCTTCGGTCGACACCTGGCCCCTGCCTTGGTACAACCGCAAAAACGGCACACATACCGGATACTGGAACGCCTTCGAAGACCTCAAGCGTCTCGCCGCCGACGGAATAAAGCCCGTCACGGTAGTTGTGCCGATGGAGGAAGGACATCTGGTGCAGCCGCTCTTTCCGCATTTGAAAAACACGAAGCGCCTCTACATGCGTCCGCGCATCCCAGAAAGGAACGTGCGCGGCGTGCGGGTGCGCGTGTTCTGGCAGGACGCCCCGCGCAAACGCGCCGATCAGGAAATTATGCTATAATCATGCCATGCAAAACAGGCAAAACACATACCCGCACATGCGGAAAACACCATGAAGGCGAATGAAATAAAAAAAGCCGTCGTGCTGGCGGCAGGGTTCGGCACGAGGCTTCGCCCGCTCACGCTGGTGCAGCCCAAGCCG
>JAFPNP010000175.1 GCA_017411125.1 Kiritimatiellia bacterium | reverse complement strand
CTTTTCTGCCATATCCTCTCCTAAATGTCCTGACGCACGTGATTATATCACACAACGGCACATCGGGGCAAGCGGCGTTATTCGCCTTTCGATCTGAAAAGCCCCATGAGCTGGGCGGGCGAAAGCGCGGACGACCCGGTGCCATCCAGCATATCCTCCGCGATCTGCCGTTTCTCCTTGTGCAATTCCAGCACGCGCTCCTCCACGGTATCGGCGGCAATCAGCCTGTAGACGGTGACAGGATTGCGCTGGCCGATGCGATGCACGCGGTCGGCCGCCTGGTTCTCAACAGCGGGATTCCACCACGGGTCGAGCAGGATCACGTAATCCGCCGCCGTAAGGTTCAATCCAGTCCCGCCCGCCTTGAGCGATATGACGAAGAAGTCCCCGACGCCGGATTGAAACGCCTCGACAAGTCTGCCTCGCTCCGCAGTAGGCGTGGATCCGTCCAGATAAAGATGCGCCCATCCATGCGCCTGGATCATTCTCCTGACGATCGCGAGGTAATCAGTAAACTGGCTAAACAGCAAGGCGCGGTGGCCTCCCTCGTGGAGATTCGAAAGCAAGTCAAGCAGCACCTCCATTTTCGCCGACGGCAGCGCTTCGCCGGGAAGGACGAGCGACGGATGGCAACAGAAACGTCGCAGCCGGGTCAGTTCCGCAAGAATCGACATCCTGTTCGGCACACCGCCGTCCTTTTCCGCATCCGCCTCCAACTGCTGGAGCGCATGGACGCGGCAGCCCTCGTAGGCGGACCGCTCCGCTTTGCCGAGTTCGACCATCACCGTGCTTTCGGTCTTCTCCGGCAGGTCGTCGAGCACATCCCCCTTGAGCCGCCGCAACACGAGCGGCTTCACCAGACGCTTGAGTTCGCCCGTCGCCATGCCGTTGTGCGTGAAACGCGATGCAAAAGACGACGCCGCTCCCAGCAAGCCGGGATTGAGAAAGTCGAATATGCTCCACAGTTCGCCAAGTCTATTCTCCACCGGAGTTCCCGTGGCGGCGACGCGAAACCTGGCCTGAAGCCGCTTGACCGCCTTCGCGCGTTTTGAAGCGTCGTTCTTCACCGCCTGCGCCTCGTCCAAGACAACGCCGTTCCACTGCACGTCCGCGAACTCCTTTTCGTGAAACAGCAAATAGCCGTAGCTTGCGATGACGACGTCCGACACGCCGAACGACGCCAAACCGTCCTCGTGCTCGTACGCCATCTGCGGCTTGAGCGACGGCGCGAAGCGGAGAATCTCCGAACGCCAGTTTCCGCACACGGAAGCCGGCGCCACTACGAGGGACGCTCCGTCCTTCGCCCGAGCAAGAAGCAAAGCGATGACCTGCACCGTCTTGCCGAGGCCCATATCATCCGCCAGACACGCCCCGAACCCACATCCGGCCAGCCGCGAAAGCCACTTGTAGCCATCTGTCTGGTATGGGCGCAGTTCTGCCGCCAGATTTCGCGGGACGGTCGGACGGCGGGCGAACTCCGAGCGGATCTCCTCGGCCGTTTTCGCCATGGCGGCTGGCAGCTCAAGCGAATCCTCGCCGGCGCCAAACGCGCCATCGAGCATCGGGATCGCCGCTTTCGGCACCTCGACGCCATCGCCCCTTCGTCTGCAGGCGGCGGCCAAAGCGGAAATCTGCCGCGCCATCGCTTTGGTGAGCCGCACGTAGTCGCCCTCGGAAAGCTTCACGTAGTCGCCCACGCGGGACTTAGCGGCATCCAGCATCTTCGCGACCGAAAGGACGCGCCCGTCATCCAGCGTGAACTCTCCGTCCACCCGGAACCAATCCTCCGCCGCACGCGTCGAGCCAAGGCTCGCCCCGCTTTTCGGCGCGGACGCAACGGTCACCTTCTTCTCGTCCATCCATTCCATTGAGAACCCGTCCTTGTCCGCGCCGGCAATGGCCTTCAGCGCCACGAGAAAATCCAATGCGCCGGAAACGTCCTCTATATTCCACGAAGACCTGCCGTCGTGCCAAGTCTCGAACCCGGCGAGCGCGGTCTTCACGCCCGCCAGCCGTTCGCCCTCCGCCGCAAGATCGCGCACCAGAAGATAGCTGCCGGACGCATCCGCAATCACCTTCTCCGACTGCCCCTCGCCCGGCTCGACCGCAAGCGACGGCATGGCGGCGAGCGGCTTCGCCACGATGCGTACGGAAAGCACATCGCCGGAGAACGCCAGTCTGGCTGCAAGCGAAGCAGACGCCGCAACACGCCTGAGCTTCGCCTTCTCCGCCTCCGTGGGCGCAGCCACGGGAATCAATCCGGCGATCTCTTCGATAAGCGGCGCCGCATCTTTCATCGCCGCCGGCGGGATGTTGATTCTTCCATCGGTTCCAAGGTCTCGAAAAGCGGCGAGCAGTTTCCTGACGCCGCCCGACAACGTCACGACCGCAACCGTGCCGTCGTCCACAGGCTTCAAAACGACATTTCCATCCGCCTCGACAGCCCACTTTGGAACCGACAGCGTCACGCCGCCGTCCGCCGACACCGACGAGCGCATCTCACACCGCCCCGCAACTACATTCACGCGCTTCAATGGCGGCGCAGCGTTATTGCCATAGAAATAAAGGCTCTGCCCCGGCTTGACGATTCGCAGCAACACATTGTCCAGACCTACGAATTTTTCCAACGCCTCCGATTCCAATGCGCTCTCAGACGCGCCGCCGCGATTGAGAACGTTCAAAATGATCATGTCCTTGTCCGAAAACGCCATCCGCACCCTTTTCCTGTCGAAATCCCAGCGTGAAATCGGACTGCCGTCGCCGCCATCGTCGTCGGAATCGTCTCGCCTCCGCAATACAGGCTCAATCTCCATGAGCGTGAACGCACCGTCCTTCGTCGTGGGCTTTTCGACCGTCACGCGCCAGAACACCCTTTCCGAAGGTTCCTCTTCCTCGCGGCTTTCAGCCTGCTTCGCATCCTTGACCGCCTTTCGAACGGCGCCCAGCATCGCCTTCCACTCGTCGTCCTTGCCGATTTCAGGAAGGAACTTGACAGACGACGCGCCGACACGCTTCACGAAATCCGCCGCTGCGGCCTCATCGTATCCGCCTGAAAGAAGCGTGAGATACAACTGGGCGATATTGACATATCCTTCCCGCTCAGCTCGCTCTGCGACCGGAAGGATCTTGGCCGTCTTGGCGCGCATCGCCGCGCGGCCCGCCGCAAGCATCCTGAAATCCCATGCGCACAGCAACGACGAAAACGGCCGAAACGTCTGCTTGCCGCCTGCTGCGCCCAACAACTCGCCACGCTGCATATGCACCTTTTTCCAGCCCTGCGTAAACGCTTGCGATATGCGCGTTATCGCGTCCGCATACAGTTCCTCCGGGCAGTGCCTTCCACACCACAGCCCGCTATCGCGCCACGTCCGCGCCATGACCTGGGCAGGTCGCGTCTTGGCGATTTTCTCCGGTTTGGCGACGGCGGCGCACATGGCGGCGAGCAGCCGTTCCGCAACGTTGTCCACCTGGCGGCATTCGACGTCCGCCGCTCCATACTTCTTCAAGTCGCTATCCAGTCTGTCGGCTGCCTTGAACGACAAGTCCGCGTTTGCGAAGTCGCCGTCAAACGCAAACTTGCACCCATTCAGTATAAAAGCCAACTCTTCTTTCTCCCTGTCGCTGCCGGAAATTCTGGAAACGTCGGCGGCGGCATCCAACCCCTTACGCCATCCAACCCAGAAACAATGTGTGGCGAAGGACGCAACGAGCCGCCAATCCCACGCCCCGCCCATACGGAAAGCGGCCTCCAGCGCAAGCAGCGCCCGACGCACGTCGCGCCCAAGCACGAATCTGGCATTGAGCCAATAACGCATCAGGCGGACAAGCGGGTCGGTGCTTTTGGCAATGAAGAAATCAGGTTCGTCGATCAACAACCTCGCGGCGTGCCACGATGCGCCGCGGGCGACGGCAAAACCATCGGGGACGACAAGCGCCCTGGCAAGCTGCTCCGACGCCATGGCACCCGAACCACCGGCGAGGACGCGCACCCCCTCGGCCTGCGCCTCGAGCGTCATCGAACTCGCACCGCCGGGCACATTGCCGCGGTCGAACGCCTTTCTGAGATCGGTCGCGTCCGGAAGCCACTCGCTGGCCGCCGCCCCGTCGAAAATCCGGGTCAGATCCTTGGCAAGGAATCCCGCATTGCCGGCTTTCGCACGGGAGTTTGCGGAAGGATTTGCAATGATATTGCGCGCCATCAGCTCCTTGATGACTGACTCGACTCGGACGGACTTCGAGCGAAAACGGCTGCCGAACAGGCTGTCGAGCATATATTGGTCCAGCGGGTACGGCACGTAAGTGAACATCGCAACGGCAAACCGCTGCGCCTCACCCATGGAATTGTATGCTTCAAGCGTCATGGGAAACGGACGAATACTACCGTCTTCGGGATTTGACGTTGCAGATGTGGTCGACGGCGGACGCGAAGTTCTCGGCCCCCTTGATGATCTCGATGTCCACCCGCAGATAGTAGCACGGGACGGGCGTCGTCTCGAAGCGGGGAAAACGCACGGCGTCTTTTTCCGTGGTTATCAGCGCGTCGGCATGGAGGTCGGCCGTCTTGTTGAGCGCGTATATTATCTCGGACGAATCGTACCGGTGGTGGTCCGCGTACCGTTCGCACCATATGACGCGCGCGCCGAGTTTGCGAAGCGAGTTCTCGAAGCCCTGCGGCACGGCGATGCCGGAGAGCGTGGTGAGCGTCTTGCCCTTGAGCCATTCAAGCGGCAGCTCCTCGCGGCTCCAAACATCCTTCAGGATGCGCGGCGCATGACGACATTCGATTATCTCCGCCGTCTTGTTGTATCCGCGTATCTGCTCGCGCACGGCGGCGGAGTCGCCATCGGACTTCGTGAGGAATATGAAGTCGGCGCGGGAGATGTGGCTTGCCGGTTCGCGGAGAACGCCGCGCGGCAGCATGTGTCCGTTGCCGAAAGGATTGGTCTTGTCGACGAGCACTACTTCCAGCGAGTGCTTCAGACGCTGGTACTGGAAACCGTCGTCGAGAATCAGCGTGTCGCAGCCGAAGCGCGAAACTGCGTAGCGGCCGGCCTTCACGCGGTTGCGGTCCACGAGCACGCACACGCCGGGCAGGTTCGACGCGAGCATGTACGGCTCGTCGCCGCCGGTCGCGGCGTCAAGCTTGATCTGGCGGCCGTCGGAGACGACGAGCGGAGGCTCTACCACCTGCGAAAACGCCCGCCGCCACCACGGCGCCTCCTTCCGGCGGTATCCCCGCGAAAGAATGGCCACCTTGCGTCCGGCGGCGGAAAGCTCACGCGCGAACTTCTCCGTGACGGGCGTCTTTCCCGTACCGCCCGCCGTGACGTTGCCGATCGAAATCACCTGGCAGCCAAGCGGGAAACGACGCAGCACGCCCCAGTTGTAGAAACAGTACCGCACCGCCACCACGAGCTGGAACACTTTTGAAATGCAATTGAGAAACACCAGCAGCGCGCGCACGCCGCCGGAGCGGTTCAGGTCCGCGCCCGGCTGCTGGATTATCTTGACGAGCGAACGTTCGAGCCGCTCGACGTAGCTGACTTTCTGCTTGCGCACGCCTTACTTGACTATAGGCGTAAGAACCATGTTGCGGAAGTCCGCGTCCGAATGGTCGCCTTGCAGGTAGATCGGGCCGGGCACGAACTCGTCGCTCGTGATGGCTCCGCCGGTGCAGCCGAGGACAGGCTGGTTGTCGATGATCTTCACGCCGTTGAGGACGACGGTGAGGTGGCGCTTGTAGAGCGTGGCATCGACATGCTGCCACTCGTTCGCGGGCTTCTCCGCCGCGACCTTGGGCGTGATGCGCCCGTAGAGGGCGGCCATGTTGTGGCAGTCCACGCGCTTGCCGAAACTGTCAAGCACCTGCAGTTCGTAGATGCCGCGCAGGTACACGCCGGAGTTGCAGCCGGGCAGCACGCGCACGTCGTAGGAAAGCTTGAAGTCGAAGAAGTCGCGGCGCTTCGTCACGAGGTTCGCGCTCGCGCCGTCCGGCTTGCCGTTGGGCTTGCGCTTGATGCGGTTGGACAGCACGCCGTCCTTCACCGACCAGCCGAAATGGTTCTTCGGATTCATCGAAACCCACCCGTCCATTCCGCCGGCAAGCAGATCGACAGGCTTGCCGAACTCGGCCTTGGCGACGTCCGGCGCGGGCGGAAGCGCGGGAATGCGCTTGGCTTTCAACACCTCGGGCCTGCCCTGCGGTTCGTTTTTGCCGTTGTAGATTTGCGTGGTGATCTCGGCCTCATTGCCAGACGCTTTCAGCGTGGTCGCGCGGTATCGTCCCTTGCCCGCACCCTGCTTCATGGTCGCCACGGCGCCGTCGATCTTCACGTCGTACTGCCCGACGGGCGAACCGCCGCCCCAGAGAATCGATGCCGAAGGCTTACCGCCTTTGCTGCACACGCCAAGCCAGTACGCCCCCGGCTTCTGCATGGCCCAGCGCCCCTCGGCGCCTCCGGCATTGCAGCAGCCGTCGGCAAGCGAAGTGCAGGCAGTGAACGAAACAAGACCGGCGGAGATCACTCCCGCCACAAACGATTTTGACATAGAGTTCTTCATGGCAGGAAATTATACCATAATTTTACGCACTCCGTCCGTCGTGCCTCGATTTTTCCCGTCACGGCGCCGTCTGGCGGCCAGACGGAGAAACGTAGCCCTCCAGCTTCATGAACGACGGATCGAGCTTCACGTTTTCGCCGCCCTTTGCGCTGCAATTGCGGAAAACGACGTTCGCCGCCCGCGTCGGCTGCTTGTCCACTCCAGACGGCAGAGTGAACCACTGCGACCAGGGACGCATCGCGAACACGTTGCGGCACGTCCCGCCCACGTTTTCCACGAGAATGTTTTCGTACAACTGCGCCGTGTCGGGACGGGATTTAAGGTTCAGGAGATTTCCGCATCCGCGCAGTTCGCAGTTGCGCACGACTATGTTGCGGCAGAGGAACGCCTCGGACCCGCACGTCACCGCGGAGTGGTTGACCGGGCCGAACACGCAGTTCTCCACAAGCACGTTGAAATTGCCGCCGTTCTCCGGCAGTTTCTCGCATCCGTAGTTCTTGCCGCCCTTCAAGGCAATCGCGTCGTCGTTCACGTCGATGTACGCGCCCCATATGTGCGCGTCTTTCACCGCATCGAGATCGATGCCGTCGGTACTTGGCGAAGCGGGAGGCGTCTTCGGCCCCGGCGCGGTGATGCGTACGTTGTCGATCTTCAAGCGCTCGCATTTGTAGAAGTGCGTCGTCCAGAAATGGGAATCCTTGATTGCAATGCCGGACACGCGCACATCCCTGGAATTGGACACGTAGACGTTGCGCGGACGCGGCAGCGCAGCGTCATGGAACTTTTTGCTCTTGCGTCTCTGCGGCCAGAACGTCTCCCATGTCTTGCGCCCGTTTCCGTCGATCGTCCCCGACCCGTACAGCGTGAAACCGTCGCAGCGGTCGGCGTTCACAAGCGCAACGTTGTACTCGAACGTCAGCCCCATCATCCTCGTCATGCGGCGCGGAGTGTCGCCTCCGTCCGCCGGGCCTTTCAACACCGCCCCGTTTTCCAGCTTGAGATGGACGCCCGGCTTGAAGAATATCGAGGAAGTGTTCCACACCCCCGGCCCAAGCACCAGCACGCCGCCGCCGGAGGAAGCGATTGCATCGATCGTACCCTGAAGTTTTTCGGTCTGCATGGCGTCCGAATCCGGTTTCGCGCCGAACTCCTCCGCGCGGCGAAGACGCCCGAGTTTAGCCTCGTCGACCGGCGACTTGTCCGCGAACCATGCGTCCATTGGCGAGCCGTCCGGCCACTTCCGCGCGACAGGCTTTGCGCCGCCATTGCGCAGTCTGTCGAAATGCGCGTTTATGGCATTCGCGGAAGTCGTCTCCCTGGCGGCTTTCACGCCGGCCGCCTTCACGTCGCGGATCCAGTTCTCCACGGCCTCTGCGCGCGTCGCGGGACGCGTCCATTTGCAGCCGGTCTTGGCT
>JAFPNP010000174.1 GCA_017411125.1 Kiritimatiellia bacterium | reverse complement strand
GGCGAAGTTCAAGGCGCGTCCGAAGGGCAAAGTTGTTTTTGAGAGTTGTTCTGGTTGTTTCAAAAACAAAATGCGTCGGCGCGTCGTTCTCAACGCGCCCTGCCTGCCAAATCAAACTCCGATTTATCCGATTCGCCCGCTGACGCGGGCGGTCTTTAAGATTTGCGAGCGTTAGCGAGCATATCGGATGAATCAGAATTTCATTTCACACAGCCGCTCAGCGTGTCGAAGCAGAGAACCATCCCGCAGCGGCCTCGCGCGCACGGCGCAACAGAGCGTCGTCGCCGGGGCCAATGGCGGATTCCGGCGGCAACGGATCGAAACCCGGAATGACGGAAAGGTCGGATGGAAGCTTCGCCATGCACTTGTTTCCGCGCACGATCGTGTCCTTGGGCAGCGCGCCGCCATATCCGACGCAGGCGAACGACTTCTCGTCGCCCTCGAAAACGTTGTTCTCGATCGTGTTGCGCATCGGCGTGTCTAGAAGGCTCCCGAACTCAGGATACTTCGCCCGGAATGCCGGGCCGGAAACGTTCGCGGCTTTGCAGCGGGTTTCATGCGCGGCCCCGGAGTTGAACTTCCGCCACAAATTCTGCTTCCACGGCGAAACTGTGACGCCGTGACGGCAGCGGACGAATACGTTGTTGCGCACGACGTTGTCGCGGCCGCCGTGTATCTGGACGCCTCCAAAGTGCATGCGCGAGCAATTGACGAAACGATTGCCGTATACGTAATTGCCGGAGATCGCGTCGTCGAAACGGATGCCGCCCTGCCCGCACCTCACGAACGGACCTTCGCGCCCTATGTCCCGCCAGATGTTGTGGATGAAGCGGTTGCCCCTGTGCGTCGGATCGCCCCACATGTCCACGCCGCCCTGGTCGTCCGATTCCATCACGACGCGCTCGACCAGGTTCGACGCGACAAGGTGTTCGTTCCCGCCGACGCGCATCGCGCTGGACGGCAGATCATGGAAATGGCTGCGCACGATGCGGTGCCCGCATCCCGTCACCCAGATTCCCGGCGTGTACGTGCGCATCGCAAGACCGGTATCGCTGAAATCGCAGGCCTCCACGATCGCGCCGGACGGCGTGAGCGTCTTCCTGTCGCCGCCGTCCAGCGTCATGGCGCAATGTCCGAACGTGCGGAACACGCAGCCGTGCACGACCGTGTCGCGGACGCTATCCAGCAGCAGACCATGCCCGCCGAAATCGCGCAGCACGCAGCCTTGCAACTTCACGTCCGCCACGCCGTGCATTTCGACGCCATGATGCCGCCCGCCGCGAAACACGATTCCCTCCATGCATAGATGCCTTGCACCCTTCACCGCCACAAGCGAATGAGCCGCAAGAGAGAGTTCGTAGCGGCACTTTGACGGAACGCCCTTCCCGTTCTCCGGATATACGTACAGCGTGCCCGTCCTGCAGTCCAGATACCATTCTCCCGGCGCGTCCAGCGCGGCAAGGGCGTTCTGAAGATAAAACGGATGACCAGCCGAAATAGACGAAAGGCGGACCGGCAGATTCGCCGAATTGTAGCCGCTTTCCTGGCACAAATGAAACGAGGCGTCGACGGCGGCATTGGGCCTAAATCCGTCTATATTCAAAATGATCGTCCCCGCCGCCGGATCTACGGACGCCGGAACGGTCAGGTCGGCCCACAGGAACTGCCAGTATCCAAGCGCTTCGAGAGCGGGCGCGTTGGCCGGCGACCATCGCGCCATGTCCCCGGCATCCGCCTTGAAGGCACGCCCCGGAACCGTCGTTTTGCCTGTGCGCAGAAATCCCTTGTCCGGATAACGGGCCAGCGTGAGCCGCCTCCCGTCGCAATAGAGCGAACGAATGCGGAACTCGGGCCGTGCGACGTGGTAGCCGCACGGCGCATCCGGATCAAAGGCATCGTAGCCCTGCGACTTCACGTCCGCCGCCCACACCTTGCCCTTTGCCGCGGCGGGGATGCGCGGATCGTCGGCTATGCGCCAGACGGACTGCGGAACGGTCCACGCTCCCGTCAAGACTGGCGTCTCGCCCTTCCACGCGCGATACGCCACGGGCGCCTTCGCCGTTCCCGAATCCGTCGCGTCCAGCGTCAACGGCTCGCGCATGCGATACTCGCCGCCCCGCAGCCACACCGTCGCACCGCCCTTGTCCTTCAATGCGCGGATGGCGTCGCGCGCCCGTGCCGGCGTGGCGAACGGACGCTCGAACGAACCGTCCGCCGCGTCGTCGCCGCCAGGCGATACGAAAAACTCGGCGGCGCCGGCACCGGCGCACAACGCCATAGAAACGGACAGCGAAAGGATGCATTTTCTCATGGCTTCGTTCATTCCTTTTTTGCGGATTTAGGCTTTTGTCTTGTAGCACGCCGTCAGCGGTTTCCCTCGCGCACCGAAACAATTGAGCGGCGTCACGGTGAACTGCACGTCGCCGGCCCCAAGCTCGTCCTTGCGGAAGTAGCACACGTGGCGCGTGGCGGACGACTTGTGCTTGAGCGAATGGTTGTAGCCTGCGGGAAGCACCCTCTTCGTCTGGCTTTTGCCGTCCGCCGACTTCGCGACGAACTCCAGAAGATACAGCCGGGCCTTGTCGTCAGGCGCGACGGGCGGCACGGTCACCTTGAACGACGGTTTCTTCTCGGACGGAATCGTCTCCTTGCCGTCCTTCGACTTTCCGCCGCGGTTCCGCGCATCCATTTCCGAAACGGCGATCCTCGCCTTGGCCGGAAATTCCGGCGCGCGCATCCGTTTCGCATGTTCCGCAAACGCGAACGGCCTCGGCTCCGCCGACTGGAGCGGCAGCACCCAATCCTCGCCCAAATCAAGGTCGGACAAAAACTCGCGGCGCCTCACCGCAATGCAATCGCCGTACACGCTCCACAGCATACCCTGCCTGCAGTCGCCGGTATTTCCAAACTGACGCATGAGTTTGCGGGCGTCCACGCGCCAGTCGGCGTGACCGAGATTCTCGCACGTGTTCTGCTTGAATTCAGAAAACGGCTTGCCCGTGTACCGCAGCGATCCGGTTCCCACGGACGTGAACGCGCCCTGCCAGATGGAACGCCCGTCGGTGAGCGAATAGTGCGAATGGCCGGAAAACGCGATGGCGTTCGAATAGGCGGAGAGCGTTTCCGTCGCCACGCCCGCGTCGTGGCCCCAAGCCCACGAACCGTAGCACGTATCCTTGAGATGCGGGTGCTGCACGTAGAAGAACGGAAGCGCAGGGTCGAGCTTTCCGCCGTTCTTGGACATGAAATCCTTCACGAGGCTGAACATCGCGCCGCGGCGCCCCGGTCCCTTCTGCGCCATATCCCAATGCGAGCCGATGAACGTGAATCCCTTGACCGTCTTCAAGTAGATCGGAGAATAGTCTTCATGGAACACGCGCCGCCACCAGCCAGCCATGTCCCTCTGGAGAATGTGCTTCTCGCGCTCGGCCTTGTCCGGAAACATCTTTGCGGCTGCGGCGCCATAGTTGTATCCGCTCCAGTCGTGGTTGCCAGTGACGAACACCTTGGACACTGGGCGGCCGTCGGGATATTTGTCGTCCGGAAACACGGAATACCACGCCTCCGCGACGGCAAGAAGGTTGACGTCCATGCCTTTGTCTGCCATGTCGCCGGCGATGACGACGGCGTCTACGCCCTGGCTTCTGAACCATTCAAGCGCATGCTTGAACGTGAGGTTGTTGCCGAAGGCGGACATCTTCTCGTCCGCGCCGACGCGCGTGATGTGGATGTCGGAAAGCACGCCGAAGCGCAGCCGCGGCTTTTCGCCCTCCCTGACGCCCGGCGCGACGGCGAAAAACCTGTTGCCGCCGAACGCGCCCAACGACGCGAACGCCGCGCCGCCTATGAAGAAGCTTCTTCTCGACAAGTTCATGTTGCATCCTCTCCGGTCAATCCTCGAAATACCTGTACAGGAACCGCCCGTCCGGCGCGGCGTCGCCGTGCCGGTAGAAGTCCATGATGTCGCCGCCGTCGCCGGGCGTGTTGTCCGCCCACTTGAAACGCAGGTCGAGCTTGCCGCCGGCAACGCCAAGCGCCTTTCTCGGCAGTGTCACAGAAACAGAATTGCCGGCAACGTCCATTTTTACGCGCGCGGCTTCGCGCCACCGCCATCCGCCCTCGCACGCCTCCAGAACGGCAGTATGCGCATCGGGAGGAGAAACGCGGTTCACGACGAAATGGAAATGGTTCCAATGCGGACGCGGATCGTCCGGGGCGATGGAAAGCGAAACGAACAGCCGCATCCACGCCTTGTCCGTGTGCGGAGTGGGCGCCGAAGCGCATACGGCGCGGAACACGACCGCCTCGCCGTCGTGCGACACGAAGCACTCCACGATGTCGTTGCGCCCGCTCGCGTCCACGTAGCGCATATCGCCGTATCCCTGCGCGTCGCGGCGGTCGACGTCGCCGGACGGATCGCGGAACACCGGCTTCTGCGCCGCAGACCGTTGCGGGCGCACGCCCCGGAAACGCCTCACGCCATCGACGAATTGATAATAGAAGTGGTCTTTGAGAATCCCGTTCGACGGCTCGATGTCGCGGCTGAACTCAGGAGAGTACTGGTCAGGAAACGCGCCCTTCTTGCCCTGCCACACGTCATAGCAGCTGGCGATGAACTCGTTCCATCCCGTGACGAACATGTAGTCTGGATCGACCTTCCGGGCGTGGGCGAGCTGCTGTGCGAAATTGTCGCCCCACAGAAAGCGGTTCGGCTCGCCGCGGCGAGGATTCCTGTCCGGCGCGAAACGAAGCGTCTCGCCCGGACGCAACTCGCTTTCGGACGGTCCGACGTAAGCCCTCCCGAACACGTTCCGGTCATTCATGGCGGCAAGCCCCCTTCCGCCGTCCACCTTGCGCCACGAATGATTCTGCGCGACGCCCGCCGCGCACATCTCGACCGTCCCGTCCGCGCGCTTTCCATACGCATGCTGCGGGTAAACCTCAAGCCAACACCAATGGTCCGGGCGTCTCGGTCCGACCGCGTATTCAGGCTGGAGCGGACGGAACGTGAAGAACTCGGCAATCGCCGCATAGTCGCGCCTGTCGGCTTCTGGCACGCTCGGATCCTTCGACAGGCTGCGGACGAATCCCGGATCTGCGTGGATCAGGGGTTTTCCTTCCCATGCGAACCACAGTTCCCTGTGGACGCCGGGCTTGTAGACATCGCGGTAAAGCTGCAGGATGCTGACGGCCTGGTTTTCCCTTCCCGGCCAGAACGGCAGCATGTAGGCGAACTGCGGCGTGCTTCCGCCTTGCGCGCGCATGTCGCCCCAAGTGCGCATGAGTGCCCGGAGCGAATCCATCCACGTGCGCGTGCCGTTGGTGGCGTCGAACACTACAACGTCGACGCCGGCGGCTGAAAGCAGTTGCGCATGGCGGCGCAGCACCCATGCGTCGGTGGTCGCATAGTAGCCGAATACGGGTTCGCCCCAGTAGTGCGGCTTGTAGCGGACACCCCATTTCGGGTCGTCTGGGCGTTCCGGCAGCGTGGGGTCGTCCGCGAGAAGCTTCTCGTTGTTCCACACCGGCCCCTTGCGCCCTTCGTGCCACGTCCAGTAGAAAATGCCAACGCGCTTGCCGCGCGGCGAAGGGAGCTCGCCCGCCGACGGCAGCGCGCGGCCGAGGCCGTCGATCGCATCCCACGTGTCGGCGTAGAGATCGCGCGGCGGGGCGAACGTCTCGGCGGCAGCG
>JAFPNP010000173.1 GCA_017411125.1 Kiritimatiellia bacterium | reverse complement strand
GCCCGCCGGCACCGACGACAAGAACCTTCGCGGCCATCAGTCTCCGCTGTCCGTCGAGGCCGATCTCCTTCAGCAAGATTTGTCGATAGTAACGCTCTGTTTGTTCGTCTGTCATTCTCCCACCGGGAAAAGGCCCTTACTGATGTAGCGGTCGCCACGGTCAGGAAAGAGCGTGACAACGTTGCCGCGCAGTCCGGCGTGGATGGCCTTCAGCGCGGCGGCAAGCGCACCGCCGGACGACGAGCCGGCGACGATACCCTCGCGCCGCGCCAATTCGCGCGTGGCGGCGAACGCCTCGTCGTCACTCACTTTCACCACTTCGTCCACAAGCGACATGTCCATCGTGTCGGGAATGAAATCGTTGCCGATGCCCTCGATTTCGTAGTCCCCGTGTTCGCCGCCGCCCATCGTGGAGCCGACCGGATCGGCAAGGATGGCGCGGATCGCAGGGTTCTTCTCCTTGAGGTAGCGTACGACGCCGCTGAAGGTTCCGCCCGAGCCCGCGCCCGCGACGAACGCGTCGATCTGTCCGTCCATGTCGCGCCAGATCTCCGGCCCCGTCGTCTCGTAGTTGGCGCGCGGATTCGCCGGGTTGTGGAACTGTCCGAGGACGACCGCGCCGGGCGTCGCTGCGGCGATTTCGTCCGCCGTCTTCTCCGCGAGGAGCATCCCGTCGGCGCGCGGCGTGCGCACGATTTCCGCGCCGAGCGCCCGGAGGAGCGCAACCTTCTCGCCGGAGAACTTGTCGGGGACCACAAAGATGACGCGGTAGCCGCGTCCCAGCGCGGCGAACGCGATGCCGATGCCGGTGTTGCCGGCCGTGCCCTCGACGACGGTTCCGCCTTTCTTCAGGGCGCCTCGCCGCTCGGCGTCGTCGATCATGGCGCGTCCGATGCGGTCCTTCACGCTGCCGCCAGGGTTCGCGAGTTCCAGCTTCGCGTAGAGCTTCGTGCCTTCGGGAATGTCGAAACGACTGATCCTCACCAGCGGAGTGTTGCCGATGAGCTCCTGGTATGATTCGTACCTCATGGCGGTCACGCTTTCCTTATGGCGTTCTCGACGTCGCTCCAGATGTCGTCGGCATCCTCGATGCCGACGGAAAGACGGATGAGCCTGTCCGTGATTCCGACCTTCTCCCGCGTCTCCTTCGGTATGGAGGCGTGGGTCATGGAGGCGGGGTGGCAGACGAGCGACTCCACTCCCCCGAGCGACTCGGCGAGCGCGACGAGGCGGAGCGCGTGGAAGAATGCGCGGTGGTCCTTGCCGTCCGCAAGCTCGAACGAGATCATCGCGCCGCCGTTCTTCGCCTGCTTGAACTGGACGGCGTGTCCCGGGAAGTCCTTGAGTCCCGGATACCACACGCGGGAGACGTCCGGGTGCGCCGCGAGTCGCGCCGCAATCGCTTCGGCATTGGCGACATGCCGGTCCATGCGCACGCCCAGGGTCTTGATGCCGCGTACGAGCAGGAACGAGTCGAACGGGCCGAGGACGCCGCCTGTCGCATTCTGGATGAACGCAAGGCGCTCGGCGATTTCAGGGTGGTTCGTGACGGCGAGTCCGGCCACGAGATCACTGTGCCCTCCGAGGTACTTTGTGGCGGAATGCACCACGATGTCCGCGCCGAGCGTGATTGGTCTCTGGAGATACGGTGTCATGAACGTGTTATCAACAATCGTGAGGAGCCCGCGGCGCTTTGCGACGAACGTAACCGCCGCAAGGTCGGTGACCGTGAGGAGCGGATTCGCGGGCGATTCCACGAGGACGGCCTTGACGCCCGGCGTGATTGCGGCATCCAGCGCAGACACGTCGTCGGTGTCCGCAAGCGCGTAGCCGAGTCCAAACGACTTGAACACCTTGTCGAGAACGCGGAAGGTTCCACCGTAGACGTTCTTCGAGATGAGCACTTTATCGCCCGTCCTGAAGAGCGAGAGAACGGCTGTGATTGCCGCCATGCCGGAGCCGAAGGCGAAGCCGCGCGTGCCGCCTTCCAGGTCGGCGATCAGCGCTTCAAGCGCGGCCCGCGTGGGATTTCCGGTACGGGAGTATTCCCAGCCTGTGTTTTCGCCGAGTGCGCGCTGGCGGTAGGTGGATGTCTGGTAGATGGGCACGTTCACGGCGCCGGTTGCCGCGTCGCCGTCGATGCCGCCATGGATGAGCAGAGTTGATTCTTTCATTTTCTTGAAAATTGGTTGTCGGGTTGAAGGTTGATGGGGGGTGAACGTCACGCGAAACGCGCGACGCACCAACATCGGCCCGCAACGGCGGCAGCTGTATGTTTCAAGAATGTATTCATGGTCTTCAGATTATACTTCGAATGACTGGACGGCGGCGATGGTGCGCGCGATGAGGTCGTCCAGCGTCCAGCCGAGCTGGTCCGCCCCGCGCCGTATCACGTCGCGCGAGCAGCCGGCGGCGAATTTCTTGTCCTTGAACTTCTTCTTCACGCTCTTCAGGTTCAGGTCCTTCGCGCTTTTCGAGGGATACATCAGCACGACGGCGCCGAGAAGCCCCGTCAATTCGTCTACGGCATAGAGGATCTTCTCCATCTCGTGTTCGGGAGCGATGTCGTTTACGATGGCGTAGCCGTGCGAGGCGACGGCCCGGTTGAT
>JAFPNP010000172.1 GCA_017411125.1 Kiritimatiellia bacterium | reverse complement strand
CTTTCTTGTTTGGTGTTTAGCACTTCGTATTATACCGAAGATCGAACTTGAAAGGCAACGCTCTTTCCCTAAAACTGGCTCGAAAACGCACAGGCCTCCGCGACGCCTCGCCAGCAAAGAAAAAATTGGGGAACCTCCAAAAATTGAATTTATGCGCGTGGTTGGGGAAATCTGTGGTATAATGTGAGGCGTCATTGCGAAATCCGAAAACCTCACAAGGAGGAAACAACATGAAATTGCTGTCCGCGATTCTTTCATTGGCGCCGCTCTTCGCCGGCGCGCAGGCGAAGACGATATTTCCGGCTCCGCGCCCGCTGCCTCCACCTGTCATCCGCGTTGTCGACGTCCGCGCAAACGAGAAGCCCGTAGAGGTGAAGCAATCGGAACAGACGGTCGAGGAGAATGCTTTCTTCCGCCGTGTCAAGGCGAGTTTCGTATTCACGAATCCAAACAAGCGGGTAATGTCTGGCGAATTCGAGTTCCCGATTCCCGAAGGGGCGTTCGTCTGTGCTTACGCGCTTGAAGTGAACGGCGAAATGGTGCCTGGAGTCGTTTGCGAAAAGGAAAAGGCGCGCGTGGCATTCGAGAACGAGATGAGAAGGGGAGTAGACCCCGGAATCGTCGAACAGGTAAAGGGGAACGTGTGGCGCACGCGCATCTTCCCGTTGAATCCCGAGACGCCGCGCAAGGCAGAGGTCGAATACGTCGCTCCAAAGCCGAACGCGGCAACCGCCGCGCCTGTGTTCGAGCGCGACGGCGATGACTTCTTTGTCGCATCGGCGTCCGCCGCCGCCACGTTCGCCACGGCGAAGGAGAGAATCGCCAACTTCCAGAAGGGCGTCATACTATGGGACGCAAGCCTGAGCGCAAAGACGCTGGCCGCGGCATGGAAAGCAAAGCTTGCGGCGCTGCCCGAGAAGGGCGAGTGGACGCTTGTCGCGTTCCGCAACGTCCCGGACGAGCCGGTTTCCTTCTCGGAAAAAGCAGCGCTGCTCGCCGCCGTCGATGCGCTCGTGTACGATGGCGGAACCGACATCGCACGCGCCGTCAAATGCGCCGGCGACGCGAATACGCTTCTATTCTCCGACGAAATGGATACTCTCGGCCTTGACGTTCCAGATTACGAATCAATGTCGAACGTGTTTGTTGCCAGCCGCGACGACGTGGCCGTTCGAGCGGTGGAGGTGAAGAAACTTGCCAAAGGGCAGGAAAAAACGATGAGCGTGACGCCCGCGAAGGGGAAGTTGCTTGCGACCGTCTGGGCGGCCCGAAGAATGCAAGACCTCGCCTCGCAGGCGGATTCGCGCAAGGACGAGTTCCTCGCCCTCGGACGCAAATACGGCGTTGCCGGTCCCGGCCTTTCTCTCATAGTGCTTGAGCGGCTCGACCAGTGGTTGACATACAAGATCGAGCCGCCCACCTCGCTCGCAATCCACAAGGAATGGGTAAAGCGCCGTGCGGCGGACGACGATCCGATTGCAGAAAAGAAAGCGAAGGCCGAACACGAGCAGCGGCTGCTCCAGTACTGGGAAGAACGAGTGAAGTGGTGGAACAACCCCAAGCCGCCGAAAAAGACGCCGAAGAGTGGTTTGTTCGACGGTGTTGCCAGTGCAAGAAACTTGTCCGTCGCGGCGGAAGCTCCTGCCGCAACAGAAGAAGCCGCAGCCGCGCCAGCGGCATCAGCCGTGCCAATGCGGCAGGCGGCGCGCATGCAAATGAGCTCTCCTGTCTCTTTGAGATTTATAGCCGGTTCCGCGCGCAAATCGTCCGTAAGGGCAAAAGGTGCGGCGGGTTCCGGCACGACGCCGACCGTCACGCTGAAGGCGTGGGATCCCAAGACGCCTTATATAGACTCTCTGAAATCCGCCGGGAAGGGGAGGGCATACGAAGTCTATTTGAAGGAGCGCGAGAAGTACGCAGACTCGCCTGCGTTTTATCTCGACTGCGCCGGGTGGTTCTTCAAGGTGGGCGAAGCGAAGACGGCCGAGCGCGTGATAACGAACCTCGCCGAGTTCAAGCTGGAGGACGCCACGCTCTGGCGCACGATGGGTTGGCGTCTGCGCGAGGCGGAGAGCTACGACCTCGCCGTGCTGGCGTTCCGCAAAGTGCTTGGGATGAGAGGCGAGGAAGCGCAGAGCCGCCGCGACCTTGCGATCGTATTGATGGAGCGCGGCAAAAAGAACCTCTCCGCGACAGACACGGAGGAAGCGATGAGGTTGTTCGCCGACGCCGCGTTTCACGTCCGCGCGCGCCGCAGCGCAAGGCGGAGCAACGACTTCCAGGTTTCCGTTGTCGCGCTGGAGGAACTGAACGGACTCATCTCGTGGGCGGAAGCCGTCAAGTGGCCCGCCGCTAAACCAAAGATTCCAGAGTTCGACTCCGCATACCGCCGCGCCCTGCCTATGAAGTTGAGGATCGTGATGAGCTGGGATGCTGACGAGACCGATATCGACCTGCACGTGCTCGAACCGAACGGGGAGGAGGCGTTTTACGGCCACAGGCGCACGGCGGAAGGCGGGTTCGTCTCGGAGGATGTCACTACGGGATATGGCCCTGAGGAATATCTAAAGAAGGAATTGGAAAGCGGCGTATACAAGGTGCTTTCCAACTACTTCGCATCCCGCCAGACGGCTCTCACCGGAGCCACGACGGTCACTGCCACGATCTACACCGACTGGGGCACGGCGCAGGAAAAGCGTCAGACACTAACGCTTCGCCTCGACAAGCCCAAGTCCAAACACCTTATTGGCGAGGTGTCGCTGTAGAAATCCGAATTACCGTGTCATCGGCGCCGCGGTGTTTGCCGCGGCATTTCGAGCAGAAGAAATCCGGCCCCGCCCAAGTCGTCTGTTCGCCGGATCCACACTTCTTGCAGATCCGCATCACAAGTTCGCGGACAAGGCGTATCTGGTCGGCATAATCATCGATGAACAACGGCTGAAAGTCGAAAAATCTTTGCTTTCCGACCTGAGGTGAGCCGAGAAGGGGGGATGTTCCGTCGGAAGTATGTGCCGAGACGATTTGGATACGTTTGCCAAGCATCCGGGCTTTGGTCAGCATAGGGCCGTAGCAGATGCTGTCGCCGAAAAGGATTGCCACGTCGTAGGCAGCAGGCAACACCGCGCTGAAGAGCATCGACGCGCCAAGCGCCATTCGTATCCACGATTCTTCCGCATGCGAGTCGCAGCCGACAGGCATTTCGGCTATGTCGGTTTCGTATCCGCACGACCGTTCGAGAAAATCATAGAACGATCCTTGCTTCGATGGCGCATGCCCCGGACGCGCAGCCGGCACCGCGCCGAAATAGTGGGTTCGCACGAGGCCAACATCTTCGCCGGCGGCTTTTGCGACCTGTTCGCAAATCAGGGAGGGCAGCTTTGCGTAATCTATTTCGCAGCCGCTTTCCAGTCCTAGTTTCTCGAATAATGCATTTCTGCTTTTGTAGAGCCATGCTCCGTCTATGAATGCCATTGCTTTGAGTGACATATCATACCCCTTTAGTTGTTTTTCTGGTTCTGTTTGTCTGTTTCAGCGTTTCGCCGGCTCGATGAACCATGTAATCGAATTGGCGTCGTTTGTACCGGTTTTTATTGAAAGTGTTTCTGCCTTTTGCGCAGGCTGGGGCTTTGCTGTCGGCTTTTGCGCTACCGCCGTTTTTTGTACAGGAGTTTTCCCAGCTGCGTTTGCTTCGGGCTTCTGCACGGCAGAAACCTTGACATCAGGTTTAATCTGTCCGGCAGGTGGCTGAGCGGAAGGGGAAGCCGAGGGGGCAACGGCGGACTGCGACTTGCGCTTTGCATCTGCAAGCAACTGTACCAGTTCCTCGTCGGTTTCGTGCTCGTTGAAATAATTTATGGGCGTAATGACTTTAGGCTTTGCAGACGTCTTCTGCACAAGCGGAGCAGACAAGGTGGGGGCTTTGCGTTCCTGTACTGCCAACTGTGCGTCCTGACGGGCGTAATATTCCGGGTAGAGGCGACGGCGATGAGCCTCTACCTCGGCCTTGCGCTTTTCTTCTTTTGCCCGTGCTGCCGCCTTGGCGGCATCTGCTTTGCGGGCTTCTTTTTCGCGGCTCAACTCGTCCTTGAGACGGGCCAGTTCCGCTACCATATCTGACGACGGCTTCGTCTGTTGTTGCGATTGCACCAACGCCTCGGCGAGCTTGTCAAATTTCTGCAACACGGGGTTCAGAGCCTCTGGCTGCGGCTGCGCGTGTACAATAGGTTGCGGGGGAGACGATTGTACGTTGACGACTGGCTGGGTCGTGGTCTTGTCGCGCAAAGCCAAATCTAGCAATCGGTCAGACAGAGATTGGTTTCGATTGATGATCGCCGTCATAACGAGCGTGAACGTAACGACTACCACGACGAGAAGCACGATAAAGAAAATGCTCAGACCAAGCATGCGCTTGCGTGCTTTTGCCTGTTCCGCGTCAAGATATTCTTGAAATGCCTTGAGGACTGGAAAATCCCCGGATATTCCAACGGGATTGAAAACGCTCATAGCGTTTGTATTTTGCGTCGTCCCGTCGGACATATTCATCTGTTGGTCGCTGTCTTTCATACTCGAAACACACGGATTGTACCATCAATCTTCCCGTATTGCAATCAAAATTCAACCAAGCGTACAATGCGCGTTATGTAAACTAGTGACATTCCTTCATTTGCTTCGCCTGCGGAGAATGGCTTCAACCCGTGCGGCGTCTTCTGGCGTGTCGACGCCGATGCCTTCGTCGTCAGTGCGGACGACGGCAATCTTCGCGCCCATCCAGAGCGCCCGCAGCTGTTCGAGTTTCTCGGTCTTTTCCAATTCGCACTGCGGTTCGGCGATATACCTGCGAAGAAAGGCGCCGCGATAGGCATATATTCCCAAATGGCGAACCCAAAGCCCAATGGAGACATCGGGAGCGTGATCGCGATCGCAGGGAATCGGAGAACGCGAGAAATACAGCGCCCCGTCTTCGCGATCCAGAACGACTTTGACCACTGTCTTCGCCGCGAGATCGTCCAACGATTTGATTGGCGTAACGGCGGTCGCCATGTCCCACTTTGCGTCATCCTTCAATCGACTCACGAGTGCGTCGATGAGCGACGGGGCAATAAGCGGCTCGTCGCCTTGTATGTTGACGAGGATGTCGTCATCGGCGAAGTCGCCCGCTGCGCAGGCGATACGGTCCGTGCCGCTGGGCAACTCGCTCGGGGTCATCACAGCCCTTCCGCCGCAATCTGCAACAGCCGAGGCGATGCGTTCGTCATCGGTCGCGACGATCACTTCATCGAGCATCTGCGCCTTATTTACGGCATCCACGACCCATGCGACAAGTGGTTTGTCGCAGATTCGATGCAGTGGTTTGCCGGGGAAGCGGCTTGAACCGTAGCGCGATGGAATTATGCCGAAGATTTTCATTTGGTAAGTCCGTTGTAATCGAGTGTAGCGAAATAGTCGGCAAGGGTTTCTGCCCTGCGAATCTGCACGACGGAACCGTCCGGCTTGAGCAAGAGTTCGGCGCTGCGCAACTTGCCATTGTACTGAAAGCCCATTGCATGGCCGTGCGCTCCAGCGTCATGGATCACAACCAGATCTCCGGGGTGGAGTTCAGGCAACTCACGCTGTATGGCGAACTTGTCGTTGTTCTCGCACAGCGAACCCGTGACGTCGTACACTACACGAGGCGCGTCCGAGGTCGCACCCGGCACGGTTATGTGGTGATAAGCGCCGTAGAGCGCCGGGCGCATCAAGTTGGCCATGCAGGCGTCAAGACCCGCGTATTTGCGGTAGGTGTCCTTTATATGAAGAACGCGGGATACGAGATATCCGTAAGGGCCGGTTATGCAGCGTCCGCACTCCATGTAGAGCCGGACAGCTGGATGTCCCTTCTCAATCAAATGCGTCTTAAAAGCGCCTTCAATCCCCTTTCCGACGCGTTCGATATCCATTGGCAACTGCTCCGGACGGTACGGGATTCCAATACCGCCGCCTATGTTCACGAATTCGAACGTAACGCCGACTTCGCGGGAAATCTCTACGACGAGATCGAAAAGGAGCGTCGCCGTGTCGATGATGTACTGCGGATCGAGTTCGTTCGAGGCCACCATTGTGTGCAGTCCGAACCGCTTTACACCCTTCTCCTTCATGCGCCGATAGGCGTCGATGAGCTGTGGTTTCGTAAACCCGTACTTCGCTTCCTCCGGCTTGCCGATTATAGCGTTGCCGCCCTTCAACGGACCGGGATTCCAACGGCAGCAGAGGAGTTCCGGAAGACGCCCGCCCAGCGAACGCTCAAGGAAATCGAGGTGGGTTATGTCGTCAAGGTTTATGATCGCGCCAAGTTCCGCAGCCTTGCGGAACTCCGCCGCAGGCGTGTCGTTTGACGTAAACATCACGTCTTCGCCTTTGTTTCCCACCGCCTCCGCGAGAACCAGTTCTGCCATCGAAGAACAATCGCTTCCAAAGCCTTCTCTGCGGAGCAATTCCATGAGATGCGGGTTCGGGGCAGCCTTGACGGCGAAGAATTCATGGAAGCCCTTGTTCCAGGCAAACGCCGCCTTGAGCCGGCGGGCGTTGGCGACAATCGCCGCTTCGTCGTATATGTGGAACGGCGTAGGCCAGCGCGCGGCTATGGCCTCGAGTTGGTCAAGAGTGAATGGCAGCGTCTTCATTGTTTTATCCCCTTCGCTGCGGCATGCGGGCATTTCCCTCCGCATGGACAGCCCCCCTTCTCCGACACGTCCCGTCCCGTCCAGCAGTACGTGCAAAGTTTCTCCTTGGGAAGCCCGATCGCCGCCACGAGGTCGTCGAGCCGCTGGAACGCGAGCGACGTCAAGCCAAGGTCGGAACGAAGTTTCTCCACCATCTTTTTGTATGGTTCGCCGTCAGGGTCTTTGTATTTTTCCACGGCTTCCGGCGCATCCTCTTCTACGTCGCGTATGTAACGGCGGGTGGCCAGATCGTAGACTGACTTGGATCGCGAGAAGTTGATGAACTTGCATCCATAAAGCAGAGGCGGACACGCGATGCGCATGTGGATTTCCTTTGCGCCGTCGCCCCAAAGCCGTTTAGCCTGCTGCCGCAACTGAGTGCCGCGGACAATGGAATCGTCGCAGAACACAAGACGCTTGTCCTTGATGAGACCTGGCACTGGTATGAGTTTCATGTGCGCGATGAGGTCGCGCTGGCGCTGGTCAGGCGGCATGAACGAACGCGGCCACGTAGGCGTGTATTTCACAAACGGCCTTGCATAGCGCGTGTTGCTCTCCTGCGAGTAGCCGAGCGCGTGCGCGACGCCGGAATCCGGCACGCCGCCCACGCTGTCCGCCTCGACCGGGTTGCGCCTTGCAAGATATCCGCCGCAGCGGTAGCGGGCCATCTCGACGTTGCGCCCCTCGTAAGAGGATGCGGGATAGCCGTAGTAGACCCACAGGAACGAGCATATCGCCATGTCCTCGCCTGGCGGCACGAGCGTCTCGATTCCGTCCGGCGTCATCTCCACCATTTCTCCGGGTCCGAGGTCGCGCAGATGCTCGTAGCCGAGGTTCGGAAACACGCACGACTCCTGCGTGGCGAGCACCGCACCGTCTTTCCTGCCGATTATTACCGGCGTGCGCCCGTAGCGGTCGCGAGCGGCGTAAAGGCGCCCGCCCTCGGTGAGAATCATCAGCGAACACGATCCCTCTATGCGCGACTGAGCGTATTTCACGCCCTCGACGAACGAATCCTGGGAATCTATCAAAGCGGCCACGACGGCGGTCGGGCTGACTACGCCGGAAGTCGTGGAGAACTGGAACTGCATGTGGCGCTGGTCGAACATTTCCGACATGAGCGCTTCTATGTTAGTCAAAATGCCGACGGTGACAAGAGCGTAAGTGCCGAGGCGGCTGGCTACGATGAGAGGCTGGGGATCGGTGTCCGATATGACGCCAAGCCCCGCCCTTCCGCGGAACTTGGCGAAGTCGTTCTCGAACTTCGATCTGAACGGCGCGTTCTGTATGTTGTGAATCGCCCGCAAAAAGCCCTTCTCGCCCAAAACAGCCATCCCGCCGCGCTGCGTGCCGAGGTGGGAATGATAGTCTGTTCCGAAGAAAAGGTCCGCTACGCAGTCTTCCTTCGTTATGACGCCGCAAAATCCGCCCATAAAGTCTCCTGTGTCTCCGTTGGCGGAAAAGTATACCAAAAACCGATTTGCCGTTCAATGGACAAATTTGAGTGTCTAAAACGTAATGGCAGCGGCTTCACCGGGCTTGAAATCGCGCTCAAGCGTAGCTTCGCCGCTGTTGCGCGTTCGCCCCTGCGTCCAGCCGGACGGAAGCGGCGCGTTGGGGACAACGCGCCCTATCAAAGGATCGACCAGGCGCAAACGGCCACCCTTCTCGGACTTCACCTCCACGCGCACGACCTTCCCGCCCTTCATCTCGGAGGACAGCAGGAAGCACCCCTTCGCCCGCAGGTTCTCGAACTTCGCGTCCGCCCCCGTCCAGTTGGGGAACACCTTTACAAACCCGTTGTCGCACTGGATGAGCATGGACTGTATGAACTCCATCGCGCCGATCTTCTCCACGCCGTGGACGCCGTCGTGGATGTGGAAGTTCTTCTGCATCATCGGCCGCAGCTGAAACGCCTTGAACTTTTCAATCATGGTCGCAATCGGGTAGCCGACGCGGGCGGAGACGGCGTAGAGCTTCGGCGTCTGGTTGCAGTTGTTGTAGACGATGTTCCCGCAGGTGGCGATGATTGCGTCGATGCCGTCCACGGCGAGTTTGCGGAACTCCGGCGTCGTGTCGAATGAATACTCCTCGCCGGGAATGACGTTCTCCAGAAATATGGTGCCGCCTCCCGGGATGGTAGGCCATTTCACGTCCGTCTCGGTGCTGGTGAACATCCTGACCTTCCTGCCGCCCACGGGCATTTCGTTCACGGGCTGCGGAGAAAGATGGTCGCGAAGGTCGCGCCACGCGGCGAGTTTCGTGTCGGGGACCGTGACGCCGATCTCGCGAAGCGCAGGGGCGGCGTCCACGAGCGTGCGGAAAAGATGCTTCACGAACCCAAGCGCGGAGGCGCTGTTTTTCTGGAGACCGCTCCCTTCCCAGTGCGACCCCCACACGTTGTAGCGGTAGCCGCCGTCCGCAGTCGGCTCCCTCTCGCACCATTTGAGGAAGAAGTTGGCGGTCTTGTCGAGGACGGGCCACACCTTCTTTAAGTAGTTGCGGTCGAGGGTGTATTCCCAATGCGTACACATCACCGCACACTGGAACGCGCCGTCGGAGACCTGGCCGAGGTAAGCGTCGTCGCCGTAGGTGGAAACTCCCCGCTGGCCGTGCGCCACACCGAGCGCCACGGGGTATAGTGCTGCGTCGTCAATGCCGCCGGCCAGATCCTTGCGCCGGTCAAGGTATTCGCGGGAGTTCCTGTAGAACTGCCTGCGGGAGGCCCACCGATCGAGCAGCTGCAAACGCTCCTTTGCGTTGCGCATCGCCGTCGGCAGGTAGGCGACCATGGGGTCGGGCATGTTTTCCGCCACCTCACAGCGGTTCGCAGCGAAGCAGCCGTAGTATGTGGCGACGTAGTTGTAGTTCAGGTGGAAGTCGTTGAACCATTTCGGGTTGTCGGTCGTGACCCAGATTCCGTAGAGTCCGGGCGGGACCTTCCCCTTGCGCACGCCCGAGCCGAGCAGGTAGACCTGCCCGAAATAGTAGCGCTCCAGTTCCTCGTCGCCGATGGCGATGCGGCTTCTGCCCCACCATTCTTTCCACCACGCCTCGTGTGCGGCCTTGATTTCACCGACTTCCTCCCATGTGAAACGGCGCGCTGGATTACTGCACACGATGAACGCGAACGGTTTGCCTGCTTTCAGTTTAGCAGTGGCTGTGGTATGCCACTTGGCTGGGCATTTCGCCCCAACGAGTTCCGCGCCAAGCACGCTCAGCGCCGCGGTCGCGTTCGTAGTCCATCCTCGCCCGTCGCCCTTCGAAAGCAGGTTCAGCGTCGAGCGCCGCACCCAGAAGCCGTCGGACGAGACGCCCGCCTCAAGCGGGAAGGACTTCCTTTCGTTGTGCGCAACGAGATGTACCGCCCATTCGTCGTCTGCGTCCGACACGCCGGTCACGACGAACACGTCCTCGCCGGAGGCGACGAAACTGTCGAATTTCACATTGCCTTTGCCGAAGCCGCCTTCGGTGCGGAGCGTAGCTGTCGGCAGATCAAGCGTGTCCTTTGACGTGACGGTGTGCATTCCCGGTCCGATTTTGAAGTCGGCGAAGGAGATGGGGCGTATGTTCCTGTCCGCCCCGCCGCAAGTGAAGTCGCCGCAGCTCCACAGGTCGCCGCGCGTCAGCACGAACTTCTTGTGGTTGCCGTCGCCGCCGTTGACCGCGCCGAGCGATCCGTTGCCGAGAAGCGCCGCCGTGGGCAGGTCGGTGCTGTACGACGAGCCGGGCTTCGCGCTCTCCCACGTCGGATTGAAGTGCGCGGGATCGGTGAACTCCGCCGCCTGCATCGCCGCTGCGAACGCGAGCGCGAAAGCCAATACAGTTTCCTGTTTCATCTTTATCCTCATTGTCCTTTGTTGGTAGTGCGCGTTGCCCTCGACGCGCCAGAGGGGCGGGCTTTGTCCCGTCCGAGGCCGCGCTGTGGCTCCATGCGGCAAATTATACCAAAAATCCTTCCCTCGCGCTGCCGCAATCTGGAAAGGTCACTCGAACTGGCCCTCGACGGCTTCGATCATCTTCGCCACGCGGCTGCGGATCGCCCGCACCACGTTTTCCTTGATTCCGAGCCGCTGGGCGATTTCCTTCGGGGAAAGCCCGTCCGCAGTCGCCATCAAGTATATCTGCCGGTTCTGGAGCGACAAGGCGGATTTGGCGAAAACGTGCCGGACGGCGGCTTGATGGCGCGCAAGACGCCAGGCGACATCCATCATCGCCGCTGGATCTGAGTCGGCGGTGGAAAGCATTTCGTCCTCCAGTGGCACGTGCGAATCCGCGTTGCGCGCCTTTCGCCGCCGCATCCGATCCACCATCTGCCTGCGGACGATCGTCCCCAGCCACGTGCTGAACTTCGCGCGCTGCGGATCGAACGCCTTGCCGCGAAGGAGCGACACGAGCTTCACCAGCGTGTCCTGCACCATGTCATCTACGTCGGCGTCCGGGATGTCCGGGTCGAGAAGCCGGATGAACCTTCCGATCGCCGGACCGTACAGTTCCACGAAACGCGCCCATTCCGCCTCGTCCTCGCCCTCCGCAAGGTCGGCGATCCGCGTCAGCAGCGTTTTCGGTGTCTGTGGCCACAGAGGGTTCATGCTACGGCGTTCATTTGCCTTTTGCGGTCGTGTCCGGCGGCACGAGGCCGCGCTCCTTCAGCAGGTCGGGGCCTACCACAAGACGCAACTTAATGTGCCTGCCGTGGCTGAAATCATATGGAATAGGCTCTCCCGCCCCCCACCACCACCAAAAATAACCCTCGTAAAATCCATGCCGCCCCAACGTTACTGTTCCCTTGTCATTTATGAACATCAAAGGGTCGCGTGCATAGTTTGAATGGATTTGCCAGCAATATGCGTCGAAATTCTGCTTGACAGCCGGTGAAATCGACGTCAGCGTCGGTTCAGGGGCAGAACCGAAAAGATCGTAGATCCCCCATCCGTTCGGCAGTTTTCTACCTACCGGAACATACGGGGCATGCGCACCGTGGCGCTCGCACAGCCATGCACATCCCATCGCTTCCCAATATTGCACATACTCCGACCACTGGACGAAGTACCTTGAAAGCAACGGCTTCGCCCTTTCTTTGCACTTGAAAATATCCCGCAGATCTGGCGTGCCCGCCCTGAACGCAGCATACGCCCATTCTGCATAGGTCGGCAAACGAAACACATAGCCGTCTGGAATTTGATGACGGAATTTCTGTGTCAGCTTGGACATAAACTCATCCACCGTCGCACGCGTGAAGCCGGTGCTTTCGCGATCTTTGGCTCGAAAATGCTGCACAGGCAACTTCAGATCGAGTTTTTTCTATCCATTCCAGGCGGCAACGCGACAGGCGGCATCAGTCGATTCCACTCGCCCATGGTCACGGGATACTTCCCGAACCAGAACGGTCGCGTAATTTCGAATATGCAGTTGGTGTCAGGCCACAACGCCCCAATGCCATTCGGGCAACCCACCATTTCCATTTTGACGTCTTCGCCAAGATCGAACACAAGCGGTTTTGGACGTATTGAGACCTTTCCCGGTTCTATTCCAATCAATATCGCTGTTTCATTCCCGCCATATTCCTCATACCCAGCCCCAATTGTCTTGAAATCTTCGATCCGCTGTTTGACGACAGTTTTCATCAGTCCATCCAGAGAACCGGATGCAAGGGCTCTACGATAGAATTTGATGGCGCGAGCGCGGTATGCAAGCATTGCGTCCGTGTCTGACGTCTCGGACAATTTCCACCATGCGTCCGCAATGTCGCTCGGTTTGGCATCGGTACGTCGTTCCGTTACTACTGCTTTGGCGGCCGGACTCGTACCGATTGCGAATTCGGCAAGAGCTTTGTTCCATTCGCCCAAGAGTGCATAGCGTTCGCCTAGCGCGGTGTGCAATGACTTGTTTGACGGCCTTGTCTTTAGTTTTGCCGCAAAATCCGTGGCTTCTTGCGCGTATCGGATGCGATTCTGCAGGTGTTGGTACAGGTTGTAAAGCCGACCTGCATTCTTGCGCGAGACTTGCCGAAGGACGTCGGAAAAGAGTTTCACCAGCGTCTTATCTGGTACGTCGGCAATATCGTCGCGGAGTTTCGAGATGATTTTCATCGCGCCGTCGTAGTCCTCGCCGCGCACGCTGTATATGAACGCGCCTTTGAGAAGCAGGAAGCGGGAAGCCTCGCTTTTCGCCTCGTCAGCGTACTTTACAGCGGACGCCGCCACGTCGGTCGCGCTCTTCTTGCGCGCGTTGAAGTCGGCGATGTCCGAGCGCATCAGCTCGTACACCAGCCTTTCGACCTTCTTCAACTCCTTCTGCGTGGGCATTGCGCCCGCCACAAGGGAACACGCGCATCCTATCGCCGCCAACCATGTCTTTGCCGTCATCCAACCGATTCCTTTCTGATATAATTCCATTTAACGCATATATACGCACGCGGCGACGAAACGCAACAGCGAAAAAACTTTATGTTCTACTCAACGACCAGTCATGAGGCACCATTTCCAGACGGGGATGATCTTGACGCCGTCGGGCAATGTCGCCTCGTTGTCCCACGTCACGACCGTGCAATCGTCAATACCGGTCTTCATCCGCGCATCCCGCAAGGCCGAAAGTTCACGCGAGAACGTACCCTCGTCATCCATTGTCCATGCCACCTGCACGAGCGACATTCGGCCCGTCACCGGGTCGCTGACGCAGAAATCGACTTCGCGGTTTCTGTCGAGCGGATAGTAGGCAATCTTGTTCGCCCCGCGTCGGAGCGACATGAACACGAGGTTCTCCAGTTTCCATCCGTTCTCCGCGTCCATCTTAGGCGTCGCCGCGTTGATAAGCCCCGTGTCGATCACATAGTACTTGTCAGGATTCACCCTGCGCACCGCCAGCGAATCGGACATGACCGGCACGGGATAGACGAAATAAGCGTCCTTGAAATACGAGATATAGTCCGCCACATCCTCGCGTCTGCTTGGATACGCAAGGTTCTTGAGTACGCCAGATATCGCATGGGCGGACGTCCGCCTCGCGAAGTTGTGCAGGAGATAGTCGAGCGTATACATCAGCGATTGCACGCTCACCACCTTGTGTCGCTGCAGGACGTCGCGGTAGAGCACGGCATGTACGTACTCCTGAAGCGTGGCTATCCGCGCGGCATCCGGCATGCCCTGCACGGCCGGGAAGCCGCCGACGGCGAAGTACCGTGACATGGCATTGCGGAGAATGCCGCGCTCGGCCGCCGTGAATCCATCCTGCGGAATGTCGGACATTGTTCCGTTGAACCGCAGAAACTCATGGAACGATAACGGAAACACCTCGATCGGCACCGCCCTTCCGCGCATTGCCGTCGCAATCTCCTCCGAAAACAGCCTTGACGACGACCCGGTCAGGCAAAGCGTTACTTTCGGCGAATCCACAAGGCGTCTCGCATACGCTTCCCATCCGTCAACATTCTGAAGCTCGTCCAGAAAATACCAACACGCTTCATGCGCATGTTCCGGGAACAGTTCCGCATGAACTTCGTTTATCAGCTGCAGTTCCTCTGGTCGAATGTTCTTTATCCGGTCGTCCTCGAAATTGATATGGACGATTCTACCCAGCGGCACGCCTTTCTTCAACAATGCCTCGATACGCGCATACGTGACGAACGTCTTGCCCGTGCGCCGCATTCCCTTTATAACCGTGGCAGCATGTGTACACTCATAGTATTCGACATCACGGTGGACAATGCCAGACGGCAGTCCATCTTGATAGAATTCCCTCAAAACCTCTTTTATAGCGCTTTTCATGCCGCGTATTGTACTAAATCCGTACCAATGCGTCAATGGTTTGGGATGTATTTCGTGCCAATATAATCTGCGGATCAACGGGCAGGATGTCCGTTGCCTCAGTGAGCCGCCACTTTGACGATTTCAGGAGAATATAGCCGCTTCAAGGTCGATGGGAGGATCGAGGCGTCCGCGCGTGGGCCGTTTGTTGTCGCCGTTCCAATTGACGGGCTGGCAGACAAGCCTTACGGGCTTGTCCTGTGCGAACTCAATCGTATAAACATAGTCAGCGCAGGCCTCCAGTCCAAATGGATTCATCTCAATCCCCACGCCCATCTTGAGAAGCTTCATGGAAAACGAATCCATGTCCTTCATGTTCTGAAAAGCCTTACAGAATAAAAACAGTTCTCTGCCAATGCCAGATGGATAGGCATCGTGTTCTGCGTAAAGGTAAGTCGCCGCGCCGGTGTCGCGATTGACCACATCGATCATTGCTCTAGTACTCATTTTTTCATCCTTTCTTGAAGTTCGATCTGTTGGTCTACGGCGTTCCCGTCAAAATGGGTTGACCACCGCCATGCCGCGATAGGTCTGGCCGGGATTGAGGTCTTCGCTGACTATCTCCGTACAGCCGATTTTTTCGGCTGTGGACACGATCAGCGCATCGTAGAACTGAATTCCATATTCCTCCTTCACGTCCATCGTGCGCCGCACGAGGTCGATCGTCACACCCGTCTTGAGGAGGTCGCGAAAGTAGTCGAGGTAGCCGTCCACTACCTTATGGGATTGCTTCAACTTGCCGACCATGACATTTGCGAACTCACCCAGTACCTGCGTGGATATGCAGCCGTCATGGTTGACAGTAATCGCATGGGCGATTAGTTCACGCGCACTGTCGCCCTTGCGGGCATCTTGATCCGTCGCCGCATACAGGAGAATGTTCGTGTCGAAGAACCTCATCCGAACGCCTCCAAATTGCGCACTCCGTCGCGCTGCCGGTCGAAACGCCAACCCTTCGGCGCGTGCGCGAGGTTTGCTCGCGCGAACGACAGAAAACGATCGGCGTGTGCCGACCGCTGCCGCTCAATCTCTTCCGCTTTTGCCGCGAGGCAGTCGCGGACATACTGGTTCAGGCTAGTGCCGTTTGCCTCGGCCCATTCCCTTACCTCCTGCACGATTGCAGGGGGAATCGACAATGTGATGCTCATCTTCGCCTCCTATACGGCCTTTGCCACCTTAAGTCCACACGTATTTTCTACCAAACCCGTGCGGACGTGTCAATGTGGACGACCGCACTAGCGCATGTATCGTCCATCGCCGCGCATTATACCGCAAAACCCTGCATCAGTACAGGTAGCTAATCCGCGCCAAGGCCGGGCGTTGCGGAAAACGCATCCGTCACGTCCACGTCGGGAGGGCGCGTGTCCACACGCGACGCGGCGGGCGAGGACGTCCGCCTTCCCGCCGTCGCAACTGCCGCGACTGCAAGACCAAGCAACAGGACGGCAGCGGACGTCCACCATATCCACCATATCCAGCGTATCTTCCGTCTCCCGCCAAGTTCAAGCGGCGGCAGTGATCGCCGGGACGAATCTTGCGCCAAAAGCGCCGCGAACAACGGTCGCCAGGCTGGATCGAACGGAGCAAGGAGGTCGAAGGCGTTTCCGCCAGGTTCGTACCAAAGCCCCGTGAGCAGACGGAAGAACGTCATGCCAAGGGCATAGTAGTCCGATGCCGGGGCGGGTGCGCCGCCGCGTTTGACTTCCGGAGCAAGATACATGACGGTGCCGAGTATGCGCCGCTCGTCCAAAGTCTCGCCAGTGGCAATAGTGCGGGTGAGGGCGATGTCCGCGCGCAGTTGGGCGTCGATGACGCGCGAAACG
>JAFPNP010000171.1 GCA_017411125.1 Kiritimatiellia bacterium | reverse complement strand
GTACAATTCGGGATAGAAGCCGCGCGACGCGAAACTGGCGTCGGATGCAAAACGCTTTCCGGTCGAAGCTGGGAACAAGCCGGCCGCATGCCTCGCATACGGACCGTGCCATCCGCGTTCGCTTTCGGGATTCCAGCGCGTAAACACTTCGGGGCGGGCGCATCCAGGATGCCGCATGTCGTCGATGCGGATGGCGTTGATTCCATCCGCCGAGCCATAGAGATTGGTGGATACAAGCAAATTGGCAAGCCGGAGATTCCCCGGCGAAAAACCCGGAATGCCACGCATGTCGCGCAGATAACCATGCTCCGGGTCGGTAAAAGCAGCGGCCAAAACCTTCAGGTCATTCTCGGCGGCTATGCGCTTTGCATTGTCCGCCGTCTTGGAAAGACGTGAAACGGCCAGCATGGCGATCACGGCGATGATCGCCACCACGGCGACAAGTTCCACCAATGTGAAACCACCCCGAACCGGCTTACGGACATTCTTCACATATTAATTAAACGAACCGTTCGGTTTTCCGGTTCATTTGCGTTGCTTGCGCAGCCTTTCGGCCGCAATGTCTGGCGTCACATTTCGCATACATTTCATATACATTCATTTTACAGAACGGACAAAACCTTTTTACAGTTATGCTGTTGAGGCGTTGTCCTTTGTTTTGGTATTCTATTTGCGGAGCGGCGAATCAGGACGCCGCCCTGCCAAGGAACGCATCAATGCTTGCAAAATGCCATTCAGGAGCCATTTGCGGAGTGGACGCGCAGACCGTAGAGATAGAGGTCTGCGCATCAAACGGCGCACCGCAGTTCACGATGGTCGGTCTGCCGGACCAGGCGGTCAAGGAGGCGAAGGACCGCGTGTCGACGGCAATCGGCAATTCGGGATTCAAGAAGATAGAGTCGAACATAACCGTGAACCTTGCGCCGGCGGACCTGCGTAAGGAAGGGCCGATATACGACCTGCCTATTGCAGTGGCGCTGCTTGCCGCGACGAACAAGATAAATGCGCCCAGCCTATCCGAATACGCGCTGGCAGGTGAGCTGGCGCTCTCCGGCGATGTGCGCAGGGTAAGGGGCATTCTGCCGATCGTGCTTGAAATGAGACGCATAGGCAAGCGCGGCATGATCGTGCCGGTTGAAAACGCCGACGAGGCGTCGGTGGTAGAAGGCATAGACGTATTTCCCGTCCGCTGCCTTCGCGAAGCCGCTGACTTCCTCGCCAGGAATCTTCCGATATCCTCCGTGCGCACCGACCTTGCCGCCTGCGTGGCCGCCAATCGCGATTCCGGCGACGATTTTGCGGACGTCAAAGGGCAGGACGGCGCGAAACGGGCGATAGAAGTGGCCGTGGCCGGCGGGCACAACCTTCTCATGGTGGGTTCTCCGGGCGCGGGGAAGACGATGCTCGCAAGGCGGATTCCGTCAATCCTCCCGCCGCTTACGCCGGACGAGGCCCTCGAGGTCACGCGCATACATTCGGTGGCGGGCGCCCTCAAGGCCCGCGAGTCGCTTGTGGTGCGCCGTCCGTTCAGAGCGCCGCACCACACCGTGTCCGACGCGGGGCTGCTCGGAGGCGGAACGCATCCGGTTCCCGGCGAAGTCTCGCTTGCGCATCGTGGCGTACTGTTCCTCGACGAGTTCCCCGAGTTCCGCCGCAACGTGCTGGAGGTGATGCGCCAGCCGCTCGAAGACGGGCACGTGGCGATTTCCCGCGTCTCCGTCGCGTGCGATTTCCCCTCGCGCTTCATGCTTGTGGCGGCGATGAATCCGTGTCCGTGCGGCTATTCCGACGATCCAAGGCACTCGTGCCGGTGTACCCAACGCCAGATATCCGCCTACCGCGCCAAGATATCCGGCCCGCTTCTCGACCGCATAGACATACAGATCGCGCTTCCGCCCGTCCCGTTCCGCGACATCGTGGATCTGCCGTATGGCGAACCGTCGGCCGCCATACGGGCCCGCGTCGTCGCTGCAAGGGAAATCCAGCGGCGACGATTCGCCGGAATGCAGGGCATCCACTGCAATGCCGACATCCGCTCCCGCGACCTTCCCCGTTTCTGCCGCCTTGACTCAGCTGCGCAGGAGGAAATGCGCCTCATGCTCGCACAGCTCGACCTTTCCGCGCGCGCATACGACCGTGTGCTGAAAGTCGCCCGCACGATTGCAGATCTCGCCGGGTCGGAGTGCGTGCTGTCGGAACATGTGGCGGAAGCCTCCACGTTCCGCGAACTGGACAGAAATTACTGGAACTGACGGGCGGATGCCGTTTTTTCGCGAGAACCGCGATGCGCTGCATCTTGCCGCCATGGCGGCGGCGCTCGTGGCCGGAGTGCGCCTTGCGTTCGCATTTCCCGAAGTCGCAGGGCTTTGGCACGTATTTGCCTACACAGCCGTGATGGCGTTTCTCGCCGCTTGGGGATATGGCGTGCGAGGACTTTGCCTGCCGGCGGTGTTCGTGTTTGGCATGATTTCCGCGTTTCGGACGGACAATGCCCGAATGCAGGTCATTGATCGCAATGCCGGTTTGCACGGGAGACGTCCGCCGCTGGTGCTGTCGGTCGAAGGCGGCGTGACGGAATGGTGGCGCAAACGCGACGGCGCCCGATGCGTGTCGTTCATGTCCCATGCCGGACCGCTTCCCTTGAGGGTGGTGATGCCGTTGCGCGAGGACCGCGCTTTGCCGAAGGTTGGCGAGAAATGGCGTTGTTCCGGTTTCATATCGAACAGAGAAACACGCAGATTCTCCCCGCACACTCTGTGGGTGGCGGCCGCGAGCAACAGCGCAGAGCGCGTTGCATGCGCCGGGGCGTTGTCGCCTGCCGCCGTGTACGCCGCCTGGTCTGACGAACTGGCGCGTCGCGCAGGAATAGGACTTGACTGGTGCGGAGAACTGGCGGACTTCAACCGGGCGATACTGCTTGGACGGCGCGGCGGACTGTCCAGAGAAAGACGCGAGATGTTTGCGGCGGCTGGCACGATACACGTGTTCGCAATTTCAGGTCTTCACGTAATGGTCGTAGCCTGGCTCATATCGGGTCTGCTCAGGCGCTTTGACGTGCCGTTGAGGGCGCAGGGACTGGTGGCCGTGCCGCTTCTGGTCGCATACACGATGCTCACTGGGGCGCGTCCGAGCGCCGTCCGGGCGGCGTTCATGGCGTCGCTGTGTCTGCTTGCGCCGACGGCGGGGCGACGCCCCGATTCGCTTGCGGCGTGGTCTGTGACCGCAATGGCGGTTTACGGATTGCGGCCGGAAAACGTCTTTGACGTTGGATGTACCCTGTCTTTCGCCGTAATGCTGGGCATCGTGCTGTGGTCGAATGCGGTCCGCCATATGACCTCGCCTTTCACTTTCACTGCTGACAAAACGATCGGGTGGCATCGCAGAAGCTGGCGCGAAAAGGGCGCGTCGCTTGCCGCCGACTTGCTTCAATCTCTTTGCATATCGGTGGCGGCGTGGGTTGTAAGCGTGCCTGTGACGGCATGTGTATTCAGGCGTTTCACGGTGGGAGGGCTGCTGGCAAACGTGGTGCTGATGGCGTGCGCCGGGAAGATGGTCAAGGCAGGCGCGGCCGGAGTGGCGGCAAGTTTCCTGTGCGTGCCGCTAGGCGCCGTGCTCAACAACGCGGCGGCCTGCTTTACGGGCGCAATGGTGCGTATTTCGGAATGGACGGCGTCGCTTCCGTGGGCGAGCGTGGAAGTAAAGCCGTGGGGAATCTGGACGTGCATTGCATGGTACGCCGCATGGCTCGCGGCTTTTGCGATGCTGTGCCAGTTCTGGCCGAGCCATGTCTTCCGCAGCCGCCAGACGTTTTCGTGAAACGGCCGGCAACATTGCGCATCCAGCCGCGAATCCCCAGTTCGTCAAAAACCGGACACTTTCCTGATGGATTGAGCAGTCTGAATGTGGAAATGTTCGTCCGGCACTCCGCTTCGCGCCTATGTATTCGCTTGTTGCCAATCGTGACATGTTCATGCCTCCAAGAATGCCATGAGCGTCCGGTATTTGACGAACGGGCTTCCGGGAATCATGTCTGTGCTCTTCAAAAAGTGTCCACTATTATAACGAACTGCGAATCTTCGTTTTTGTCGCTTTGCCTATTGACCGTTCGCCGCCTTTATGATACACTATTGTCGTTTTGCGGGCTATTAGCTCAGTTGGTTAGAGCGCTTCCTTGACATGGAAGAGGTCAGTAGTTCGAATCTACTATAGCCCACCATTGAAAAGATTTTTCTTTTCTTGCATCATACGCGGATTTAGATTGCAATGCATGAGGCGTTGTATGATTCGGCATTTAAAGTCGTCCAATTGTACTTCTCCATGTTAATTATGCATTTGCTGGTGCTCCATGACTCTTTTCGTCGTTTTACGGATTTTCACGTTACATCGAGGACGAAAAAGCGCTGGAGTCGCGGCGAGTCGCCACCCCGTCTACGATTGTAAACCCCTAGGACTCATAAATCCCCACCCTAGGGATTATAAATCCCTACCATAGGGCTCCCCTTGCTGAATAATGGGCATTGCTATTTGGCGCGGCATAGTGTATACTGTCCGCATGGCAAAGAAAGCAATGCTCATAGGTGCCGGCGGAGTCGCCGGAGTTGCGGCCGCGAAGATGGCCCGGAATCCTGAAACGTTCGGAGAGCTTCTGATCGCTTCCCGCACGGAAGCGCGCTGCAAGGCGATAAAGGCGGACATCGAGTCGCGTCCATGGTTCGCCGAGAAGGGCGTGTCCACGAAAATCTCCACCGCCCAGATCGATGCCATGGATACACCTCGCCTCGTCGCGCTCATCCGGGCGTTCAAGCCGGATATCGTGATGAACATCGCGCTTCCGTACCAGGATCTCGCCATAATGGATGCGTGTCTCGAAGCGGGTGTTTCTTATCTGGACACCGCCAACTACGAGCCGCCGGACGAGGCGCACTTCGAGTATTCGTGGCAATGGGCCTATCGCGAAAGGTTCGAGAAAGCCGGGTTGACGGCCATTCTCGGCTGCGGTTTCGATCCCGGCGTGACGCAGGTGTTTTCCGCCTACGCGCAGAAGCACTATTTCGACACTATCGAGACTCTCGACATTCTCGACTGCAACGGGGGCGACCATGGATATCCGTTCGCTACCAACTTCAATCCGGAAATCAACATCCGCGAAGTCGCCGCGAAGGGTTCCTACTGGGTCGCCGATCCGAAGGACGACAAGCCGGAAGTCGCCGTCGAGAACAAAAAGGCGTTCGACAAGGGATGGTGGGTTGAGACCGCCCCGATGGCGATCAAGCGCGTATACGATTTCGACCAAGTCGGCGAGAAGGACATGTATCTTCTCCACCACGAGGAACTGGAGTCGCTCGGCTGCAACCTGAAGGGCATCAAGCGCATCCGCTTCTTTATGACGTTCGGGCAGAGCTACCTGACGCATCTCAAGTGCCTGGAAAACGTGGGGCTAACGCGCATCGACCCAATAGATTTCAAGGGGCAGAAGATCGTGCCCATCGAGTTCCTCAAGGCGCTTCTTCCCGATCCCTCGTCGCTCGGTCCGCGCACGAAGGGCAAGACGAATATAGGATGCATATTCCACGGCATGAAGGACGGCAAGCCGGTGGACTATTATGTCTACAACGTGTGCGACCACCAGGAATGCTACCGCGAGGTTGGTTCGCAGGCCATCAGCTACACGACGGGCGTCCCGGCGATGATCGGCGCGAAGATGTTTCTGGAAGGCAAGTGGACGGAGAAGGGCGTCCACACGTGCGAGGAGTTCGATCCGGATCCGTTCATGGTTGAGCTGAACGCGCAGGGGCTTCCGTGGAAGGAGATCTTCGACCCGGTGAAGGTTCCTTGATGTGAAACCGCAGTACAGAATCGACCTCGACCGGCTTGCCGGAACCGCCGCCGTCGCGAAGTCGAACGCGGACAGGCTCGGAGTGCGCCTTCTGATGGCGCTAAAGGGATTCCCTCTTCCGGCGGCGTTTCCGACGCTCGCTCCGTTCGTGGAGGGCGTCACCGCGTCCGGCCTCTTCGAGGCGAGGCTTGGCGGTCTGATGGGCAAGGAAGTCCACGTGCATTCGCCTGCGTACGCGGACGGCGAGATGGACGCGCTGTGCGAGACGTGTTCACACATCGTGTTCAACTCGCTTTCGCAACTGCGCAAGTTCGGCGCGAAGGCGAAGGCAAGGGGGGCGAGCGTGGGCTTGAGGCTGAATCCCGGCTTCTCCTCCGCCGACTGCCTGAAGTACGACCCATGCTGCCCGGACTCACGTTTCGGCGTGATGGCCGACGAGATGTGCGGCGATTTGGGAATCGTGGACGGTGTTCACGTCCATGCCCTGTGCGAGGGATATGCCGACGACTTCGCGGGAATGGTCGAAAGGCTGGCGTCTCTGCTTGAAACGCCGTCCGTCCGTCCGCTTCTCACGCGTCTCAAGTGGGTGAATCTTGGCGGCGGCGAGGTGATAAACGATCCCGGCTTCGCCACGCCGCGCGCCGTGGCTGCCGTCAAGGCGTTGAAGGCGCTCGGAAATTTCGACGTGATGATCGAACCTAGCGAATACATGGTGCGGTATTCGGGGACGCTCGTCGCGCACGTGCTGGACGTCATTCGCCGCAAGGAAAAGGATATTGCCGTGCTGGACGTTTCGGCGTCGTGCCACGCGACCGATCTGCTTCTTTTCGATATGCGGGCGGACGTGCTTTCTCCCGCGCAGTCGGACGCAGGGCGCAAGACGATCCTTGGATGCGCATCGTGCCTTGCGGGCGACGTGATCGGCGAATACGGTTTCGCGAAGCCGCTCGAAGCGGGCGACGAAGTCGTGTTTGGCGGGCTTGGCTGCTATTCGTTCGCGCAGCAAAGCTGGTTCAACGGCATACGCCATCCGGACGTCGTGCTCGTCTCGAAAGCCGGCGGCGAACGGACCGTCCTTTCATGGGAGTACGAAGACTACCTTCGCGAATTCTGGAGAGGCCGATAGCGTGTTTCACTCTACGCCGGCGCCGAACAGGGCGAAGTCGCCGCGCGCCGGGTCGCCGGGAAACACTTCCGCGAGGGCCTCGGTCAGCCTGCGCGCGGCGGACATCGAAGCGGACGGACTTTTCAGCAGCCCGAGTTTCCGCGCTTCCTGGATCACGTGCGTGTCGAGCGGAATGACGAGCGTACTGCGGTCCATGAAGTCCGCCCACAGTCCGAGATCTACCGGCGAGCCGCTGCGTACCATCCACCGAAGAAACATGCATACGCGCTTGCATGCCGAACCGCAGTCGCGCGGAATCACGCCGCACGTGCCGTCCCTGTTGAATCGGGCGCATATCGCGGAAACGGCCTTCGACGCATCGCCGCCGCAGTTCGCCCGCACGAATCCGCCGAGGGTGCCGCATTCTCCCATTACGTTCCTGTACGTCCGCAAGAATGTGTTCATCGTGGCGAAGGTGAAGAACCGGTAGAAACATCGCGCGTTTCCGGCGGGGAAATCCTTCTCGAATGCGCCAGAGCGGATCCAGCTGTCTACGTCGCCTTTGGCCAGGTCGACAATCCATTGCACTTTCGGCAGAAACTGCGCGCGCGAACCGAAACTGAGGGCGGATGCCACGAACGCCGTGGCTTCCTGATTTTCTCGTCCTTTCACATGGTGCATAAACCAGGACGGGTCCCTGGGGCCGTCTCCGCCGAGAAACGAGGCTGTCTCATGTTCGTCGGCGCATTTCCTTAACGCTGCTTTTGTCGCTTTATTCATTTCGCTATTCCCATACCGTGCGTCGGATTTGTCACGGCATCTCGAATTATACCATATTCCGGCGCTCGCATGGCGAGGCCGCGAGTAAGAAATTCCTGTGTACTTTCCCTCTTCTCCCTTCGCACAGACGGCGGGAATTTTGATATAATCTTCGCCGCTATGTCGAGAAGAACAAACATCGCAATGGCGTTTGTAGTTGCGCTTGCGCTCGTCCACCAGGCGACGAGTGCTGCCAAAATCGAAATACGCGCCGAGGGAACGTGGGCCGTGGGAGGTGTCACGTCATTGGTGAAGGTCAAAGTGTCGAGCCTGGAAGGGAGCGTCCTCTCCCAAATGCATTGGTGTGTCTGCGATGCAATGGGAAAAAACGTGCTGGACTGGAAACGCCCGCATGGCGGAATAACGAAAACCGCACAGTTGAAGATCAATCTGCCTTCTGGCGAACTTCGCTCGTTTGCAGCTCCAGAAGGCGAGAAGCCGCAGTGCATTGTCGAAGAAATCAAGAACATGAAATGAAGCGAGTCCCATGATGCCAATAGTGTACAATTCTTGCTCCTTGGCCAAGAAGTTCTTCGTCTGGGGGGTGCCTGGCGTCAGGGACTATATGTCCAGAAAGTGGCATTGGTGGAGATTGGCAAGAGAATTGAGGCGTCTGTCGCAACTCGACAAGGATGTTGTACCGATTAGAGGCATTACCATAATCGGAGACTTTTTCCAGGGAGCCAGCAATTCCAAGACGAATCGCGATTTCGCCTACGCTTTGAAAGACGCGGGGATCCCGTTCCAAACGTTCTCGACGGATCGAACCGTGGTAGTTCCTGAATCCGACTTTGCCGACATCCTGACATCTCGTTCAGAGTTCCGTCTGCACAAATACACCCATGTCATAGAGATGTTCCGCAGCCCGCTGCCGCGCGACCTGGCGAAGAACCGCGCACGCATCGCTTTCTGGGAGGGAGAACACGGAATTCTTGACGTTTGGCCTTTCCTTGACGGGAACGATCCCGTAATCGGAATGAGCGACTTCAACGTAGAATATTTCAAGCGCGAATTCAAAGCGCCCGTGTACAAAATACTTTATCCACTGCGCAAGATAGATGTCGAGCTGCCGCCTCGCGGGGAGATCCGGGACAGGTTTGGAATCGCGCGGAACGATTTCATGGTTCTTTTCACTTTCGATTTTGGCTCGTACAGACGCAAGAACCCGCTGGCGGCAATTCGCGCCTTCGCAAAAGCATTCCACAATGAAAAGGGCGTCAGGCTTGTATTCAAAACCATGGGAGCGAAGAACCATGTCGCCGAACTTTCGGAGGTGAAGCGAGAAGCGGCGTCGCTAGGCATCGCCGACAGGTTCATGGTCATAACGGAATATCTGTCCCATGCCGATTTGTACGGTTTGACCAACGCCTGCGACGTGTACATTTCTCTGCACCGCGGCGAGGGCTTTGGAATCGGCATGGCGGAAGCGATGCTAATGGGCAGGCCTGTGATTGCGACTGATTGGAGCGCGAATACGGAGTTTTGCAAGAACGGATGCGCTTTCCCGGTACCTTATCGACTTGTGCCCGTGAAGCCGGACGAATACTTCACATCCATGAGGGAATGGGCGGAAGCCGATGTTGATGCAGCCGCGACAATCTTGCGCCGGTGTTATGACAATCCTGCGCTTCGCATTGAAGTGGGGGCAAGAGGCAAGGCATTTGTGGAGAAACATTTCTCCAACGAGAATTTCAAGAAAAGCGTGGAGGCGTTTTTGGATGGAAGGAATTGAATCGGCCACGGAAATTCTTTGCCGGTGGCAGAGACGCAGATTGGACACGACCCACAGGAATCTTGCCGGTTACGGCACGGGCCCTGGTTCGGTCACGGTTCTCGCCTATTATTGGGGAGCCCGTTCCGACAAGCCTGACACGCAGTTCTACCGCATTGAATCGGCATTCAGGGAAACATGGCTCCATTGCGGTATGATGAAGTCCGTAATCGTCACCGATTCGCCAACTGCCGAAATGGAGGCGTTTGCCGCGCGATTCCCGTCCGTGGAGATCCAGATGGAGCCGTCTCTTGTTCCAGGCAATCTCTACACGATGAGCGCGGACTGCGACGGAAAATTCTCCGAACGCTTCGAGACCGACTATTTGATGGTGGTGCAAGACGATGGTTTTCCCCTTAAACCGGGACTGGATCGTTTCGTCGGCAAATGGGATTTCATCGGGGCCCCGTACGTACGCGACAAATTCATTCCCCGGCTTGCTGCGAGGGTGCTCAACCTGTGGATTTCAAACGGCGGTTTTTCGCTCCGTTCCAAGAAGATGTGCGATCTCGCCGCGAAGTACTGGAGAGAACAGTATCATTCTTATCCAGATTGCCATGCGGTGGGAGAAGACGCGTATTACACAGAGACTTTGATAAAGGAGAAGCGCGAATACAGGCGAAGCATGAAACTTGCAGACAACCGTAGCGCAATCGCGTTCGCCTGGGATTGTGTCGTGCCTTGGAACGTTCGCGAACTGCCGTTTGGGTTCCATAGAGCGGAGACCTTCGCGGAGTTCGTTCGCAGGGGATGGATCAACGCCGGCCCGTGAGTCTTGTCCGCGCATTGAAGTTGATCCAGTCTGTCAACCGGCGAGCATTTGCATATATCCATTTTGACGCGATAAGATAGTACAACGGCGAATTCTGGATTAGGCGAAGAGGAACGAGGATGAATTTCGCCCATAGCGGCGATTGATTCATGACGTCGCGGAATGCGGATGCGCCATCGACCCCGCGCAGGCGGAAGAATATCTCTCCGAAGAAACCGAGCGCACCCAT
>JAFPNP010000025.1 GCA_017411125.1 Kiritimatiellia bacterium | reverse complement strand
GTGCTTGCCGTTGACGACGGCATCAACCGCCTCTTCGACAGATACGCCGGCATTCACGGCGAACTGGTGCACCTGCATGGCGATGTCCGCATTCTCCATGATCTTCGCGTCATATGTAGCGGCGATCTGCTTGTTGGAGGCAGTTGGCGGAAGATTGAAATCCGGGTAGAGGAGCGGCACCAGGCTGGTGCGGCTGAGCTTGCCTGCGGATTGAAGCGCCGCCACGGCATCGAAGTTCTTGATCACGCGTGCCGCGAGAAGCGCGCCCTGCTCGATTTCTTCGCGTTTGGTGCGCTGCCCGGCATTGACGGGCAGCTTGTCGAAGGCGTCGAACACGGCGTAGATGACGGATCTCTTCTCCGGCGGAATCTGCGCGAGCGAGTTTGCAAACGACATCGTATATTCGCGCCCCACGAAACGCATCGCCGGATTCTTCCCCATGCCGAAGATGTCTTCGGGATTCTCGGCGTCGAGCGGGAGCTTGTCGTTGACCGCGATTTCCTCCAGCAGGAACTTGAGCGTCGCCGCGTCGGCCTTGCGGGTGCAAAGACCGGTCTTGACGTTGAGCTTCGTAGGGGTGTCGAGCTTCCCGGCCTCGACATCGTCATGCATGTTCGCGAACCACCCCGCGAACTTGTCCATCAGGGCAAGACCCTTCTTGAAGTTGTCCGTGTTGAGCGTGAAGCGTCCGCCGCAGTCGAAGAGCTTGCGCGCGTTGGAGTTCGGGTCGAGCGCGGCGGCATTGGCGTCTTCTTCCGAGCAGCCCGTCGCCTGCTGATAGATGTTGGCGACGCGGGCGAGCTTCGGCAGCTCGGAGGGGAGATAGCCCATCGCGGTCGCCTTGTTGGCGGCCGCGCTGCCTGGCATGAACAAGCCGCCTCGGAGCGTGTCGATGGCGGTCTTGACGAGCTGGATGCGGCGCGCGGTAAGCGGCTTGCCCTTGCCGAAGTCCTCCAGCTTCATGTTGTCGCGCACGATGTCCGGGATGAACTTCTCGCCGCCGAACATGTCCGCGACCGTCTTGCGGAAAAGGTCGCGCACCTGCTCGTTCGCCGCCTTCATGTCTGACGTGCGCAAGAACGACGCGAAGGTGCCTTTGTAGTCGCCCCTCGGCATCCCCGAGAAGCGCGTGACCGTGTCCTCGCCCTTCGTCGCATACGCCTTGTTCGCAAAGTCAACGAACTTCTGGAAATTCGCGCTGTAGCTTGCATTTACCTGTCCTGCCATTGTTCTGTTCCTTTCTTGACTTTAAACTTTCCGTCTTGTGTACACACGAGACGCAAAAAGGTTATACCTGGACGAATCCGCTTGAAAGCATGTCGTGGTGGGAGTCATCCACTTTCTGGGCCTTGGACCGCGCGGACTCGGCTTCGCGAAGACCCGCAAGCGCCTTGCGCCAGTTCTCCGTCTGGTTTACGAGCGATTCGAGGCAGGAGCAGAGCGAATCGACGTCGGCGAGCGCCAACGGGTACGGACGCACTATGGAGTAGGCGCCGCTTTCGGGATTCTCGCAGAGCGTCGCGCCTTCCGTGGCGCGCAAGAGAAAGTTGGCCCTTAGCATCATGGCTTCGAACGCGCCGTTCGCGTCTGGGGGCGGAAGTCCGATCTCCGCACACGCGACCAGGCTCCGCGCCTGCGGGTCTTCCAGCAGCTCCACGCGGATGCCGTCGACTTCGAGCTCCGCGATGCCTTCCGCGCCGTCGAGCTCTTCTATGTTGTATTTCGCGGCGAACGCCGCGAGCAGTTCTTTGAATTCCATATCTCTCCCACTTGTCCAGATTGGACGGATGTTTCAGAATTGACGAGTATTATACCAGATTCGGGCAATCGCGGCCAAGACAATCCGGCGCCTCGACGATCTTGCTGTCCAGACTGAACAGGATTTCGCTCACGTCGAAGTTTACGTTCGAGAACCTGCTCAGCACATTCAGGTCGAATTGTATTGCCATGGTTTTTCTCCTTTGTTGAAATTGTTTCTGCTCTGTTTACACGCCATGCGGCGAAAGGTTACACACCCGCGCCTTCACGCCGTCGATATCGAGTTTCGACAATCTCTTTTCGTCTGTCATCGCCTTCATTTCACCATTCGAGGGCATAGTATCCCCATGTGTGCGTTATTATACTAAACCGCCCTGCGGTGTCAATGGCAAAGTTCATAAATGTGGAAACAACCAAGACAACTTTCAAAAACAACTTTTTTCTGCGAACGGAACTTGAACAAGGCCGTCGGCGAAGTTCAAGGCGTGTCCGAAGGGCAAAGTTGTTTTTGAAAGTTGTCTTGGTTGTTTCAAAAACAAAATGCGTCGGCGGCGCGTGGGGACACGCGCCCTACCAATGCGCTATGCCAAGAAGGCGCAGCGCGTTCGCGCCGAATATCAGGCGCTGGTCGTCGGGGTCGGGGCGGAGAGCCTTGACCCACGCCATCAGTTTCGCTTCGTCGCGCCAGAAGTAGTCCGTGCCGAACACCATGCGGTCCGCCGGCCATTCGCGCACGATCCGGTGCGCTTCCGGGTCGTCGTCGGCGATGCACATCACGGCGGTGTCGATCCAGCAGTCGGAGAAGGGGAGCAGCTTGTCGATCGAATGCGGCGGATTGCCGCAATGCCCGCCGAGATGGCCTGCGACGAATTTCAGTCCGGGCACGGATTCCAGCAACTGCGCGATCTGGTCCGGGCCGGACACCATGGGCCAGTCCACGAAGCCGGGATCGAACCCGCAATGGCATATGATGAAAAGCCCCGCGTCGCGCACGGCCGCGAAGAACGGCACGAGCGACGGGTCGGCGAGCTTTATACCTTGGTAGTGCGGATGCAGCTTGATGCCGGGGATGCCGTTTTCCTTCAGGAGGCGGATGTGTTCGGAGAAGTCGGGGTCTTCCGGATGCACGGAAGCGAGCTGGAAGATGCGCTGCGCGGCGGCTTTTCCTTCCGCGCCGTCGCGCACGGCGACGGCACGGCGGAAGATGGCGTTGAAGTTGCCAGGCCTTGTGGCGACGGGACAGTTCACGCACAGGTCCACGCCCGCGCGCTCCATATCCCGCAGTTCGGTGCCGATCGTGCCGTCTCCCGCCGGCGCGAGCAGCCCGTTGAGCTTTTCGAGCATGGCCTTGACGGCGTGCGGCGCGAGCGCGGCGGGGAAGTTGTGCGTGTGGAAGTCTACCGTCATGTCTGCCTCAGTGGCGGAAGCTGCGCTGGCCGGTGAAGACCATCGCGACGCCGGCGTCGTTGCAGCAGTCGATCACGTCCCAGTCGCGGATCGCGCCGCCGGGCTGGACGATGGACGTTATGCCCTCGCGGATGCCGACCTCGGCGCCGTCGCGGAACGGGAAGAAGGCGTCGCTCACCATCGCGCATCCGGGAAGGCCGCCTTTTTCCGCGCGCGTGCGCTCCATGATCTCCGCCTGTTTTCTCGCGCCGTCCTCTTCGCCGAACGCAAGGCGCAGGTCGTTGTAGGGCTTGCCGTATTTTTCCCACGCGATCCAGTCGGCATGCTTGGTGTACGCCTTGTCGCGGGCGATTTCCGCCACGCCGACGCGGTCCTGTTCGCCCGTGCCGATGCCGACGGTCGCGCCGTCCTTCACGTAGAGGACGCTGTTCGAAGTGACGCCGGCTTCGACGAGCCATCCGAAGACGAGGTCTTCGTACTCCTTTGCCGTCGGGAGGCGGGCGATCTTGTGCTCCTCGAACGATACGGCGCCGGTCGCCTTGTCGGTGATCTTGCGATTGCACCATGCGGGCATGAAGTCTTCCGGCTTGCGCGCCTTCGCGACGAAGCTCATCTGCGCGACGATGCCGCCGTCGATGAGGCTCTTGAAGTCTACGACGGTCTTGGCGACGAAGTCGGCCAGGCGCTCCATGTTGCGGATGCGGAACACGCGGAGGTTCTTCTTGGCGGCGAAAACGTCCATGACGCCCGGCGCGAATTCTGGGGCGACGACCACTTCGGCGTAGTTCTCGGCGATGAGCTTGGCCGTCTCCAGGTCGCATTCGCGGTTGAGTGCGATCGCGCCGCCGAACGCGGCGAGGCGGTCGGCCTTGTTCGCGCGGAAGTAGGCTTCGGCGAGAGTGGGCGCCTGCGCCACGCCGCAGGGGTTGTTGTGCTTGACGATCACGGCGCAGGGCTTGTCCGTGAGGTAGCGCAGTATGTTGAGGGCGTTGTCGGTGTCGGTGACGTTCGTCTTGCCGGGATGTTTGCCGCTCTGGAGGAGTTCCGGCACGGACGCGAGGTAGCGGCCGGGCTGGATCGTCTCGACCTCGCCGAGGACGATGTTGCCGTTGACGAGCCTGTAGAGCGCGGCCTCCTGGCCGGGATTCTCGCCGTAGCGCAGCCCTTTTTCCTCGCCGCCGATGTTCCACGTCACTTTTTCATAGCTGAGCGTTTCGCGCTTATCCCCGTCGATGAACGAAATCTCCATCATGGGCGCGAAGTGGTCGCTTTCGATTGTCTTGTAAGCTTCCTTGAGGTCCTTCATTGCATTCCTTTCTTTGTTGCCGAAAACACGGACAGAATTATACCATACTTTCATGAACATTTATGTCCAGACCTTCGGAAAAGTTTGGTATAATAACTCCCTATGCGCTATAAGGTAAAAGACATGAAGCTGGCCGGTCTCGGCCGCAGGACGATAACGCTCGAAGAACACGAGATGCCTGGATTGATGTCCGTGCGCGCCAAATACGGGCCGAAGAAGCCTCTCGCCGGCGCCCGCGTGACGGGTTCGCTCCACATGACGGTGGAGACGGCGATTCTCATCGAGACGCTGCGCGAGCTTGGCGCGGACGTGCGCTGGGCGAGCTGCAACATTTTCTCCACGAACGACGCGGCGGCCGCGGCGGTCGCCAAGGCCGGGGTGCCGGTGTTCGCCTGGAAGGGCGAGACGCTCGAAGAATACTGGTGGTGTACGAAAATGGCGATGACGTGGCCAGACGGCACGGGGCCGGACCTGATCGTGGACGACGGTGGAGATGCGACGCTGCTGCTCCATCTCGGCGTAGAGGCGGAGGACGACCCGTCCGTGATCGCCAAGCCGGAGTCCGCCGAGCAAAAGGCGCTTTTCGGGGTGATAGCCGGGACGTTGAAGAAGGATGCGCGCTGGTTCTCGAAGGCAGCAGCCAAGGTGAAGGGCGTCTCGGAGGAGACGACGACGGGCGTGCATCGCCTCTACCAGCTGGAGAAGGAGGGCAAGCTGCTCTTCCCGGCGGTGAACGTGAACGACAGCGTGACCAAGAGCAAGTTCGACAACATATACGGATGCCGCGAGTCGCTCGTGGACGGCATAAAGCGGGCGCTGGACGTGATGCTCGCAGGGAAGAACGCTTTCGTGTGCGGCTACGGCGACGTGGGCAAGGGATGCGCGGAGAGCCTGCGCGAGAACCACTGCCGCGTGCGCGTGTCGGAAGCGGATCCGATCTGCGCCTTGCAGGCGTGCATGGCCGGCTTCCAGGTGGGAACGGTGGAGGACGCCCTCGGCTGGGCCAACCTGTTCGTCACTTGCACCGGGAACCTCGACGTGATCACCGCCGAGCACATGGCGAAGATGCGCGATCAGGCGATCGTGTGCAACATCGGCCATTTCGACGACGAGATACAGGTCGCACGGCTCATGGCCTGGCCCGGCGTGAAGCGTACCACGATCAAGCCGCAGGTGGACATGTTCACGTATCCCGACGGGCACTCCATATATCTTCTCGCGGAGGGGCGTCTCGTGAACCTCGGCTGCGCGACGGGACATCCGGCGTTCGTGATGTCGAGCAGTTTCACCAACCAGTGCCTCGCGCAGATGAAGTTGTGGTCGGAACGGGCGTCCGCGACGCCGCATGTGGAGCGTCTTCCGAAGGAACTTGACGAGGAGGTGGCCCGGCTCCATCTCGCCGCTTGCGGCGCGAAGCTGACGAAACTCACCAAGCGCCAGGCGGACTACATCGGCGTGGACGTGAAAGGGCCGTACAAGCCCGACTACTATCGTTATTAAGCATTAAGGGGTTGAGCATCCATGGACGCATTCTTTCGATCGATACCGGTGTTGCTGATTTTCCCGACGCTCGCCGCGCTGGCGTGGATACGCGGCGGCGTGTTCGGAGACATGATGGTGCCGACTGTCCCGTGGCTGATGGCGCTTGTGTTCGAAACGCTGATATGCTTTCCCCAGCGTCATTCCGGCGAAGACGCCGTGCAGGCTAGGCAGCGGTGCTGGAGGAGCGTGGGACGGGATCCGGTGTTCTTTCTTGCGTTGCTGTTCCTCGTCGTCGTGCTCGGCATACCTTTTCTCAACAAGGGTTTGTGCCCGACGTGCGATTACGGGCTCATACTGAACAGCCTCACGCCGTCCGAGCTGGACCAGATGCCGGAGATTCTGCTCGACAAGGCACCCAACCCTCCGATACCGTATGCGCCGTTCTGCATGAATCTCAAGCAGCATTTCGACGTGTTGATGTGGTTTCTCCCCGCGTTGACCGCGATGCTTGCGGCCAGACACGCGCTTCTGCGGCGCGGAAAGCGACTGCTCATCGAGATGCTTGTGTGGAACGCGGCGGCGCTCGCGGTGTTCGGCTTCATAGAGAGGGGGACGGGAGCGAAGTTCGTCATGATATGGGACAAGGCGGAGTTCGACGCGTATGTCGCCGCTTTTGGCGCGAGCATCGGGAGGCCTGGCGTCAAGCCGGACCCCACCTTTTTCGCCACGTTTGGATATCCCAACATGGCAGGTTGCTATTTCATGCTGGCGTTCGCGCTTTCAATCGGCGTGTGGATGACGCACATGAGGGATGTCGAAAGCGAGATTCGCCACGGCGGCGGCAGCCACAAGACCGAGACGTCGCGGCAGAGAAACCTGGTGCGTTTCATCCGCGCCCACTACGCCCTTGTCGCCGTGTTCATCAATTTCCTGGGCGTCATGTTCACCTTCTGCCGGGCTGCGATATCCATGACGCTGGGCATTGCCGCGCTGGCCTTCGTCTACCATATATGCCGGATGCTTTTCGCGCACAGGGACCGGGTGCGCCAGATGAAGCGGGCGGCGTACAACGTCGGCGGCGCCGTGTTGTTGGTCGTGATTGGGATGGTGTTCTCGCCTGACGGGAATTCTTCCGCCGCCGCCAGAGGCATTGCCGCCGTGGCGGACGAACTCGGAACTATCACGACAGACGGAATGCTGGACCGCGTGACCGGGAAAAGCGAACTGCACTCCCGGGTGGCCGTGGAGATATTCAAGGATTATCCCTTGTTTGGATGCGGCGGATGGGGATATAGGCATCTCAGTCTAAACAAACTGAGCCACGACGAGGTCAAGCGCTTTTCCTGCATGGGCGCGGCAAATGTCCACAACGACCTTCTTCAATTCCTGTGCGAGCATGGCGTAGTGGGCTTCGGATGCCTTGCAGGAATATTCCTGTGTCTCGTGACGTCGTTGTTCGTCGACTGGGGGCGGCTGCTCCGCGCCGTGCGTTTTCTCGCTCCGCAGAACGCTCCCCCGAGCCCTCGTGCCATATACTGCTGCCCGCCCGGCGTGTTCTGGACTTTGGTCGGATGCTTCGCAGTGGTCTTCCACGCATGTGCCGACGCCCCCATGCGTTCTGGAGCTATGCTCGGGCTGTTCTTCACTGCTCTTGCGTGCGCCGACGGGTACATGCCGGAAAACTTGGAGAAACGCAGATGAACAGAAGGTCTTTCCTCGCCGCGCTGGTGAACGCGCCGGCGCCAGAGAAACCGTGTGCCATGACCATGCGCACCGGCGTTCACGGCGAACGGGTGAGTCTGCTCGGCTACGGGGCGATGCGCTATCCGACCGTGGACGGAAGCCACGCGAACACGTATCGTGGTGGTTCGAACGCTCCTATCGACACCGTTCAGGTCCAGCGGCATATAGACTACTGCATCGCGCACGGAGTGAATTATTTCGACACGTCGCCCGCCTATTGCCGCGGCGAGAGCGAGAAGGTGCTCGGCGACGCTCTGGCGAAGCATCCGCGCGACAAGTGGATGGTGGCGACGAAGCTCTCCAATTTCAGCCCGACGACATGGCCGCAGGCGGAGTCGAAGAAGATGTACGAGACGTCCAGACGCCTGTTGCGCACGGACCATATCGACTTCTACCTCCTGCACGCCATAGGCGGCGGCGGCAAGGATTCGATGAAGGTGTTCAACTCGCGGTTCATCGACAACGGCATGCTCGACTTTCTGCTTAAGGAGCGAGAGGCCGGGCGCATCCGCAACCTCGGCTTCTCGTTTCACGGCGACGAGGCGGTGTTCCGCCATGCCCTGGCGATGCACGGCAAGGTGCATTGGGATTTCGTCCAGATACAGCTCAACTGGGTGGACTGGCATCACGCCAAGGAGGTGAACGCCCGCAACGTCAATGCCGAGACGCTGTACAACCTCCTTGACGAGCGCGGCATTCCAGCCGTCATCATGGAGCCGCTTCTCGGCGGACGCCTCGCGAAGGTGAATGCGCACGTGATGCGCATTCTCGCGCCTCATGACCCGGAGGCTACTCCGGCGAAGTGGTCTTTCCGTTTTGCGGGATCGAAGCCGCGCATCCTCACCGTTCTGAGTGGAATGACGTACATGGAGCACATAGAGGAGAACGTGAAGACGTACTCCCCGCTGAAGCCGCTTTCGGAAAAGGAGTTCGCCGTTCTGGAGCGTGCCGCAAAGGCGTATCTTTCGGACGATTCGATCCCATGCACGTCGTGCAACTATTGCATGCCGTGTCCTTACGGAATCGACATCCCCGGCATCTTCGCCCTGTGGGAAGATGCGTTGGTGGGCGACCGGCTGCCGGACGATCCGGACGATCCGTCGTATGCCGCAAAACGCAGGCGCTTCCTGCTGGAGTACGAGCGTGCGTTCCCGCGGCTGCGGCGTGCGGAGCGCTGCACCGGATGCGGGCGTTGCGCTCCGCATTGTCCGCAGGGGATCGAAATACCTGCAATGGTCCGCAAGGTGGATCTCTTTGTCGAAAAACTAAGGAGGAACGGTCGTGCGTAACATGGGCAAGGTCATACGCGCCGTCCGCGTGTTGCTGGCGTCGTTCGTTCTGCTCGCCTTCACGGCGATGTTTCTCGACTTCACCGGCGTCGCCGCCGGATGGTTCTCGTGGTTGCGCGAAATGCAGTTCATGCCTGCGGTGCTCGCGGGGTCCGCGGTCGCGCTCGCGTTGCTGCTCGTGTCCACGCTCGTGGCAGGGCGAGTCTATTGTTCAGTGCTGTGTCCGCTCGGCATATTGCAGGACTTCGCGCGGTTCGTCACGTTCGGGCGGCGTCGCGACCTCAAGTCGCGCGCGAAGCCGTGCGGCGCCGGGCTTTCCGTCGTCCAGGGCTGGACGCGCATAGGTTTTCTGCTGGTTTTCGCAGGAGGCGGGCTTCTCGGGCTGCATTTCGCATGGCTCGACCCCTATGCGATATACGGGCGTTTCGTTTCTGCTTGCATCACTCCGTTTGTCAAGGCGTCGCCGTTTGCACAGTCGCTTGCGGACTGGGCGGACGGAAGGGGGCTTTCCTTTACGCACGTGGTGGAGGTGGCGTTTCCTGCCGCAGGGTTCATCGTCTTGGCCGGCGGGGTGGTTGCGATCGTCGTCGTGCTTGCCGCGTGGCGCGGACGCGCGTGGTGCAATACCGTCTGTCCGGTCGGAACCGTGCTGGGCGCGCTGTCGAAGTTCGCGTGGCTGCGTCCGCGCATCGACGAGAAGGCGTGCGTGAGCTGCAGGATGTGCGAGCGCACATGCCGCGCGCACTGCATCAGCATCGACGCGAAGGAAATCGACCATACCAAGTGCGTGAGTTGCATGGATTGTTCCGCAGTTTGTCCGAAGGGAGCGATAAAATGGAGACGTTGACAAGACGCGGGTTCATCGTCGCCGCGGGAACTGGAGCCGCGTTGGGCGTCGCGACGGGCGCGGAGGCGCTGGACGACAACAAGTTGACGGATGGCGGATATGCCGACGTGACGGCTCCCGGCGTGCCGGAGCGCAAGTCGCACATAGTGCCGCCAGGCGCCGGCGGACAGCGCAACTTCGCGACGCGATGCGTGGGATGCCAGCTGTGCGTCGACGTGTGCCCCAACAACGTGCTGCGCCCGTCAAGGGCGTGGCGGAGACATTCGCAGCCGGAGATGGGTTTCGAGAATGGCTACTGCCGCCCCGAATGTACCAAATGCGGCGAAGTGTGCCCGGCGGGAGCGATACGCCGCATCACGCCTGTGGAGAAGAAGACGATACATGTCGGGCAGGCCGTGTGGCATTCCGACCGCTGCCTTGCCGCGACGGAGGACGTGAATTGCTCTGCTTGCGAGGCGCACTGTCCAGTTCATGCGATTATCCGCGTGCCGATGGACGAGAACGACAAGAACTCGCCGAAAATCCCTGTCGTGGACAAGACGCTGTGCATCGGTTGCGGCGCGTGCGAGAATCTGTGCCCGGCGCGTCCGATGCCTGCGATGACGGTGGAAGGTCTTGAGACACACCGGGAAGTGCGCCCGATGTCCGAAGATGACGTGATCGCCGAGGCTGTGCGCATAATAGAGTCCGGCGGCGCGGGCGTTGTCGTAGTCAAAGACGGCGTGATCGTCGCCACCGAGCCGAACGGTCCCGGCGTCAGGCCGCTTTTGCGGGTGCACGACATGCGTCCCGATGTATTGAAGGGTGCGTTGGTGGTGGACAAGGTGGTTGGTCGTGCCGCCGCGGCGATTGCGCTGCACGGCGGGGCCGCGCAGGTGTACGGATTGCTTATGAGCGAGCCGGCGAAGGCGTTTCTTGCCGCGAAGGGCGTCAAGGCTTCCGCCCGCGCAATTGTTCCGAAGATACTCAATCGAGACCGTACTGGATTGTGCCCGCTCGAAGACTCCGTAAAGGCGCTGGACGACCCGGATAAAATGATTGCTGCGCTGCGCAAGCGCATAGCGGAACTGATGAAGAAGCGGCGATGAGAGTAATTGACTGTGAATATTTCGTCGTCGGCTCCGGGATGGGCGGGCTGATGTGCGCCCTTCATCTCGCGCCGGCGGGGCGTACCGTGCTCGTAACGAAGCAGCGGCTGGAGGACTGCAACACCAACTTCGCGCAGGGGGGCATATGCTGCGTGGCGGATCCGTCGGATTCATTCGAGGAGCACGTGCGCGACACGCAGATCGCCGGCGCGGGCCTTTGCGACGAGGACGTCGTGCGCCGGATCGTTTCCGAGGCGCCGGCGGGCATACGCGATCTGATCGACTGCGGCGTGCGTTTCGCGAAGAAGGAAGACGGCTCGTGGGATCTCGGACGCGAGGGCGGGCATTCCATGCGCCGCATTTTCCACGCTGGCGACATCACCGGGCAGAAGTGCGAGGCCGCCATGATTCGCACGCTGAGGCGCCACCCGGAAATCGACGTGCGCGAAAACACGGTCGTGATAGACCTCGTCACGACGAAGAGACTGGGGCTGAAGGGGCCCAACCGATGCGTGGGCGCATACGTCCTGGACAAGGCGACCGACGAGATATACGCCGTCCGTTCGCCGAACACCGTCCTCGCGACCGGGGGCTGCGGGAAGGTGTATCTCTACACTTGCAATCCCGACGTTGCGACCGGCGACGGCATCGCGCTCGCATGGCGCGCCGGCGCCAAGGTCGAGAACATGGAGTTCATCCAGTTCCATCCGACGTGCCTCTACCATCCCAAAGCCAAGCGGTTTCTTATCAGCGAGGCGGTGCGCGGGGAGGGAGCGGTGCTCGTGGACATGCACGGCAAGGCGTTCATGCAGAACTACGACGCGCGCGGCTCTCTGGCTCCGCGCGACATCGTTGCCCGCGCAATCGACAGCGAGATGAAACGCACGGGCGCCCCGTACTGCTGCCTGGACATACGCCGCAAGGGAAGGGCGTTCCTGCAGAAGCGCTTCCCAAATATCTTTGGCAAATGTCTGGAGTTCGGAATCGACATGTCGAAGAATTTGATTCCGATCGTGCCCGCCGCGCACTACTGCTGCGGCGGAGTGCAGGCCACGGTGGACGGGCGCACGTCCGTCGCCGGGCTGTCCGCCGTCGGCGAGACGGCCTGCACCGGGCTGCACGGCGCGAACCGCCTTGCGTCCAACTCCTTGCTGGAGGCGCTCGTCACCGCCCGCCTTACTGCGCGACGTTTGACAGCGCACCCGGAAAAAGGCGTGAAGGACATTGCCATTCCGGCATGGCGCATCGGCCGCGCCGTGGCGCCGGACGAGGCGGTGCTGGTCTCGCACATGTGGGACGAGATCCGCCGCCTGATGTGGGACTACGTCGGCATCGTGCGCACGAACAAGCGCCTGGCGCGCGCGCGCCACCGCATACAGACGCTCCGCAAGGAGATTCGCGAATACTACTTTGATTATCTTGTGACGCCTGACACTTTGGAGCTGCGCAATCTTGCCGCGTGCGCCGAGCTTATCATCCGCAGCGCCCAGAAACGGCACGAGTCTCGCGGGCTTCACTACACGCTAGACTATCCGCAAAAAGCGAAACACGCGCATTCGACCGTGCTTCCGGGCTTTCCCGTGAAGCCGGCTCCGTCTGCGGCCAAGGAGAAAAACCAAGATGACCATGCTAGGTAGATTCGTTATGGCGGCTGCGTGCTGCGCGACGGCGGCGACGGGCTTTGCGCTTGCCGGCTTCGACGCCGACTATGACGCGGCGCGTGCGAGGGCGAGGAAGAGCGGGCGTCCGATGTTCGTGCTGTTTACCGGAAGCGATTGGTGTCCGTATTGCGCGATGCTGGAGAAGAACGTGCTCTCCCAGCCGGAGTTCCTCGACGTCGCGACGAATGAATACGAACTCGTAGTCCTCGACTTCCCGAAGGACGAGGATCTGCCCGAGAAGCAGAAGCGGCGCAACAGCGAGCTCATGCAGAAATTCGGCGTGATGGGATTCCCCACCGTCCTGCTGCTCAACGCCGAAGAGAAGGTTCTGCACGAGTCGGGATTCAAGCCGTGTGGCGCGAAGGAGTGGATCGAAACGTTCAGGAGCGAGGCAAGGCTCAAGCCGCTCAAAGCGCTGGCTGGAAAAATCTTCAATCCGTTGGCCGCAGGCGATGGCGCGCGAAGGAGGCGCGTTGCCGCCGAGGAGATGCCGCGTGAAGAGAAGCGCCCCAGGCTTGTCCTGCCGAGCCGGGAGGACGCGAAGTTCGAGACGGACTACTGGGCGAACGTGGCGCTTCCGTTCTACGAGAAGCATGTCGTGGACACGTTCGCGCCGCCGAAGGGGATGTCCGCGAAGGATTCGGAAAAGGTCCGCTTCGTGCGCCGCGCTTTGGCAAGGTATCTCGCCACAGGACGGAACGAGTTTCCCACAGGCGCGGAGAAGCGCGCTGCGCACGAGCTTTGGAGAGCTAAATGCCGCGACGCGGCCGTGGCGGCAGTCCACTACATCGGGCTTACGGGCGACGACCGCTACTGGCAGGGCGCGGCGATATTCAGGGCCGCCGCCGCCAGCCACGATTTCTCCCGCGAGAAAGTGCTGGGATTCATTCTTCGTTCGTTTGCGGTGAAATCCGCCCGCTATCACATCGAGCGAAAGAAAAGCGAGCCCAAGAAGCCGCTGCAGGATGCCGTGTCGGAAATGAGCCGGTCTTTCGAACAGGTCAAAGACGTCTACAAGGCGGCGGACAGGCGCATACTCGAGCGCTTTGCCGAGATCGTGGCGCTGCCAGACGTCGTCGAGAAGTCGTTCGGCGACGAATACCTGACGCTGTGCCAGGACGCCGTGGCGTTCATGGACAAGGCATACGATGCGCGCGGTACTGGTTGGGCGAGTTCGGTGACGGAAGAGGGATGGGACGGCTGGAGCAAATACAACCGCATGGCCGAGTCCAACCTGCTGGCCGCCGTGAAGCTTCGTCCGGGAGACGCCCGGGCGGCGATGACGCTCTCCAGCCTCGCCGGGCGTTCGTGCGGCACGGCGGGAAGTCCGCTTTCATGGTGCAGCGTGGCCGTTTCCAATTCGCTGGACAGGAGCGCGGAGAGGATCGAGAGATTCCTGCATTTCCAGACGTCCAGATGGTGCGGATCGAGGAGGTTCCTCATGGACGTCCTGATGGATTGCGCGACGAACGCGGACGTGCGTTCCACGTTCTCGTACCGCGCGGCCGCATCGGCGCTTGAGAAGCTGCTGACAGCCGAGATGGAGGGCAGAAGGCAGAAGGACGCATTCAACAAGGTGGTGACGGACGACGTGGCAGCCGCGCTCTACGGCATGTTCGAGGCTTACGCCGCCGCGCCGGAGACGCGGTTCATGCCGTCTGCCGACGTGTTTCGCGCCATGGGTCTCGGCCTTGCGCTCCAACGGCGCGACTGGCAGGCTGCGCGGCGCTGGTGGAAGTCGATAAAGGGACCGCTTTGCGGCTACGACGACGCCTATTGGCTCAAGGAGACGTATTCTCCGGCCAATGAGGGTACTTTTCTGCGGTATATGTTCGAGACGCTTCTCTACAGTTCGCGCGCGGAGGATTTCCTTCGCGCCGAGGAGGCGGCCGCGGACGGGCGCATCGAGGAGGCGTTCAAGATATACGGCGACTTGCAGAACGTCAAAAGACCGAGGGAGGAAGAGAAGTATCTGTCCGCAAATCGCTACTTCGCGCTGCGTCTTGCCGTGCAGAAAAAGGCCGGCGGCTGGATCGACATAATGCCCACGAAGTCCGGCGGCGAAGCAAATCACTGGTGGGACATGACTACCACCGGACCGGACGGAAAGGCGCGGATCAATTCCGGGCGCGGGAGGAAAGGCTACTACCGCCTGACCACGGCGCTGCCCGGCATCGGAGCGGAGTACGAGGCCACGGTGCATTTCGAGCGGAAAGACCCCAAGCAGAAGAAGTGGAACATCGGCTGGGGCTTCGGGCGCGTATACTCCGGCCTGTGCGTGGAGAATAGTTCCTGGGCGTTTCCTTACATCGCCTTCAGCCGCGACGAGAAGGGCGACCACTACGCGATCGAAACGTTCATCGACAACGAAGGCGGCAGAGGCGATGCCGACAAGACGTCCATTGAGATCGGACGCTTTCCCGAAATAGAGGTGGCGAAGGGCGATCTGGAAAGCAGGGATTCGCACGGCTTCAAGTTGTCCGCGACCGGTGGCAGACTCAAGATAGCAATAGACGGCAAGCTCGTTTGGGAGCGCGGCATCGACGAGATGCTTTCCGTATCCAGAATGCGGGACCGCGTTCAGCCGGACGGCAGCGTGCTGCCGGTGTGGAAGGTTTTCAGGAACACGGCCTTTTCAGGATACCGTTGCAGGGTTCTTGAATCGTCCTCCAAGTAGGGGATGCGGGCCGAAACAATTTGACGACGTGAAAGGAATAAATTGAAATGGACATGAAAAACATATTCGGCGCGGTTTCTGTCGCCGCCTTGTGCGTCTGCTCCGTGGCGGGCGAGGATTGGTCACGCATATATCTGGGTTCCAATCCAAGCGTTTCAGGCGACGGGCGCGCGTTCGTGTTCGAATGGAATGATGGAATATGGATGGCGGACACTGCCGGCGGCACGGCCCGCCGCCTCGGCAACGATACTTTCTGGGACGGATGGCCGGTGCTCAGTCCGGACGGACGCCGCGTGGCGTTCATGTCGAACCGCGACGGGGGCAGCAAGGCATTCGTGATGGACATTGCCACCGGACGCACGACGAGGGCCACGCGCAATACGGAGCAATGCATCCCGCGCGCCTGGCATCCGGACGGGGAGCGTCTCGTGTGCCTTGCCGACCGCGATACGTCCGGGCCGCTGAACCGAGGGCGCGTCGTGCTTGTCCACACGGCTTCCGACCTCGCGGAGGATATGGCGTTCGACGCGCCGGCTCTCGATCCAGACCCCAGCCCGGACGGTTCGTCGCTGCTGTTCGTATGGCGCGGCGACGACGCGTACCGCAAGCGTCCGCATTCCACCACGTCGGAGGCCGGGCAGATATGGCTTTTCAAATTCAAGACGCGCGAGTTCAAGCCGGTGGTCGTGCGTGCAACGGATTGCCGCAGCCCGAGGTGGATGCCTGACGGCTCCGGTTTCTACTATCTCGACGCTACCAACGGCGTCCGCAACGTGTGGAGGCACGATTTCAAGTCTGGCAAGGCGCGGCAGCTGACCTTCTTCGCCGACCAGCACGTGTTCCAGCCAAGCCTTAGCGCGGACGGGCGCACGCTCGTGTTCCGCCAGGCGTTCGACTTCTGGCGCATGGATCCGACCGCCAAGGACGCCAAGCCGCAGCGGATAATCCTCCATCCCGCTCCTGGCTCCGCAGACGCCCCGAAGACCCGCCGCCGCAGCTACACTTCGTGCTGGAACAACGACGAGGACGGGGGACTGTCGTTCTGCGACGACGGCCGCCAGATCGCTTTCACGGCAGGCGGCGACCTGTTCGTCATGGATTCCGTAGTGCGCGAACCCAGGCTCGTGCACGGCGACACCATCACGCACGAGCGCTCGTGCGCGTTTTCGCGCGACGGCAAGGCGCTGTACTACGTGAGCGACCGCGGCGACGGGTCGTCCGTGATAAAGGCCGAACCGGCGGATCCATGCAAGCCTTGGTGGGAGAACACGTCTTTCCGCAAGAGGACGATTGTTTCGGACGACGAGAGGCGGTGGCGGCTGTCGATCAGCCCGGACGGGCGGTTGCTTGCGTGGCAGAACGATTCGGGCGTGTTCACCTTCGCGGATACGAACGGCGTAGTCGTTTCACGCGGACCGGAAGCCGCAGCCGGCGGCCCGTACGCATGGAGCCCGGACGGGAAGTGGGTTGCCGCCGAGCTTTACGACGACTATTCGAACGGCGAGGTTTTCATCGTCTCGACCGACGGTTCGCGCGAACCGTACAATCTTTCGCGTTCTTTCAAGTGCGACGGCGAGCCGGCATGGAGCCCCGACGGGCGCGTTGTCGCCTATGTCGCGGCGCGGCCAGACTTGAACGACAACTTCCATCTTTGCTACGTATACCTCGACAAGTCCGTCGAGGATGCCGAGAATGCGTTCCGCGATCTCGACGAGTCGCGCAAGACGATTTCAAAGGCGGCGTCCGACACAAACCGCTACTCGAAACTCGAGATTCCGGGCGAACGTCTCGCGTCGAAGGCGGGGAAGTGCGTCATCGACTGGACAGACCTTTCCGAGCGCGTGCATCGGACGTCGATCCGCGCGCGCTGGCCGTTTTTCAAGCACGATTCGCGTACGCTGGCGTACCGCACCGCGTCCAGCCATACCGACACCGTGCATATTCCCGACAGGATGTCCGGCAGGCAGATGTTCAGCGAGACAGGCCTCCCCTGCGCATGGATCAAGGCGAAGGACGGCGGCGACCGCATTCTTTGGATGGTAGACAACCTGCCGGCCCACGGCGGCACCAAACTCAAGTTCGACGCATACCAGACGACCGACATGGCGGACTACAGGGAACTTGCGTTCAGGACGGCATGGGCGCGAATCCGCGACAGATTCTACGACCCGGAAGTGCATGGCATGGACTGGAAGGCCGTTCGCGGCCGCTATCTCGAACCGGCGAGGAACGCGACGAGCATGTCCGTGTTCAAGCGTGTGATATACATGATGCTGGCCGAGACGGACGCATCGCATCTTGGCTTCTACTCCAGCGCGAACAGCCGCAAGGAGTGGGGACGCCGGGAGGTGCGTTCGGGATGGATGGAGACCACGGCCCACACGGGATTGCATCTTGCCGCAGGGAAGGGCGGATGGGTCGTCCGCGACGTCATCCCGGACGGCCCCGCGGACCGTCCGGGCGTTGGCATCGCCGCTGGCGACATGATCGTTTCGGTGGACGGCAAGCCTGTTTCCGGCAATGAAGACCCCGCTCTTCTGCTGAACGGCGCCGAGGGGCGCAGCGTGTTGCTGGGGCATCGGCGGAACGGCGGTTCGAACGTGGTGTCCCGCATCAAGACGTGCACGTTCGCCAACGCGCGCAGACTGGTGCGTGACGCGGAGATAAAAGCCAGCCGCAGGCGCGTCCACGAACTCAGCAATGGCAGGTTCGGCTACCTTCACGTCGCAAAGATGAACTGGAGTACGTTCTGGCCGTTCCAGCACGACGTGTTCGCGGAGGGATACGGCAAAGACGGGCTTGTGGTGGACGTGCGCGGCAACACGGGCGGCTTTACCGCAGACAGGATGCTCCAGATACTCGTGGGCGCGGACCACAGCCGTGCCGTTACGCGTCTGGGCGAACCGGCATACCTTTTTGGGTACTGGGGGCGTCCGGTCTGGTCTAAGCCCATAGTAGTGCTATGCGACGAGGGGACGTTCTCCAATGGCGAGATATTCTCCCATGCCATCAAGACGCTCAAGCGCGGGAGACTTGTCGGGCGGCAGACGGGCGGAGGCGTTATTGCGACTACTGATCGCGCCCTTCTGGATATGGGCACGTTCCGCGACGCGCAGAAGGGTTGGTTTTTGCTGGACGGTACCGACATGGAGAACAACGGCGCGAAACCGGACGTGGAGGTGGATATTACGCCGGCCGACGTGGACGCCGGACGGGACCCGCAGCTCCAGGCGGCCGTGAAGGCGCTTCAGGAGGACGTGGAGCGGTGGCGGCGCGAACATCCTCCGGTCAAGCTGGAATACGCCCGCTGAGGCGATCCGTTTTTCCGCTTGCATCGTACCGGGGCGTTTGGTGTATAATGTAGGTGCGCAACGAAAGAGGAGATGTCAATGAGCATACGAAATGAACTCGACGGAGCGGCGCCTGCGTGGTTTCCTTGCCGCATGGCGGCGAAATGGGGCGCTTTTGCTGCATTGGTATTTTCTATGGCGGCGGCGTCCGCGAGCGTCTGGTTTGACGCAGACATTGCAAATTACCAGCCGTCCATGTGGCCGACAGACGGTACCGATTACATTGCACAGGGAATTGGAACATGGTCTGGGACGGAGGAATCTTCCGTTGTCCGGTCGAATGGCGTGTCGTGGATCGAAGCGTTCGCGATGCCGCAGACTCCGCTCGTGTTCACGCCCGTGTCGCCGCGTTCTGTCGAAGGGAGCGAGGTGACGGTCGAGTTTATGGCCAGGTTTTCTCCGACGCTCGAGTTTGTTGAGTTGTCTGACATGGCCAAGGGCGGTATAACCGTGGTGGAGGTTGGCGAATCAGTCAGTTGGTACGGCGTGGTCAAGGATTTAGCTGGCGGCACCAATTCATGGGTGGCCTTGAGTGGCGAGGTGCCGGATCCGGACAAGGACGTGTCCGTTCGCATTTCGTTGCGCACGGTCGACGGAGCTCGTCAGGTGAAATACGAGGCGGACGGCGCGGTTCTCGCTTCGACATATGGCGAATGGGCGGAGGTGGCGTTCCCGGACGCCAGCTCGACGGAAATCTCGCACGTCAGTTTCATCGGCAGCAGCGACATAGGCAGGCTTGCGGCCGAGACGGCCGAGCCGGAGACGTATCGCGTGCTGACCGTTCCGCAGCATTTCGATTTCATGTCGTTGGTTTCGGTCAAGGCAAATGGCAGAGCTGTGGCACCGGAAGCTGACGGCACGTACAAGATTCCGGAAGGAGCGTCCGTGGTGGTGACGTTCTCGCGAAACGGCAGTGCATTCATCGACAGGAGCACGATGGTGTTCAAGATGGACGGCGATATGGCGCTTCCTGAAAACGG
>JAFPNP010000170.1 GCA_017411125.1 Kiritimatiellia bacterium | reverse complement strand
CGGACGCACCTCGAAACGGCGCTCTGCGCCAGCTTCAAGAAGAAACCCCAGCTTGTAGAGAAGAACCGCGACCTCCTCAAACGCGCGGAGACCGCGCTTACCGAGAACCAACACTGAAAGGAACAATGAAATGAAAGCAACCAAGAACACCCTCGCCGCCATCGCGCTCTCTGCAGCGGCATTGACCGTCCTGCCCGCCTGCAAGGCGGTTCCGAACGAGTCCGCCGCCGCGCCGGAGCCGGCGCCCGCCGTAGAGGCGCAGACGGACGGGAACTACACCTGGTTCGTCAAAAAGGGGCAGCGCCGCCGCGCGAAACGCCAGGCCGCGCGTCAGGCCGCCGAAAACCAGGCCGCGCTCCAGCGCGTCGTCGTGACCGGATACTGCAGCTGCAAGGAATGCTGCGGCCCCGACGCCGCCGGAGTCACGGCGTCCGGCACCAAGGCGCAGCTCGGCACGATCGCGGCGGACACTTCCGTGTTCCCGTTCGGAACCCAGCTCAACGTTCCGGGTTACGGCGAGGGCGTGGTCGAGGATACCGGCGCGAAGGTGAAGGGCTTCCATATCGATCTGTGGTTCCCGACCCACGCCGAGGCGAAGGCATGGGGCAGCCGCGAAATGTTCGTCGCGATGCCGTCCGCGCAGTGATGACGATTCCCGGCACGGAAGAATCATGAACGCGACATTCAGGTTTGCGGCGCTCGCCGCGTGCGTCGCCGCGTCGGCCGGCGCGGCCGGCGCGGGGGAAGCATTCCTTCTCCAGACGAAATCGACCACGATGGCGTTTTGCCGCGAAAACGGATCGTGGAACATGGTTCATTACGGCGCCAAGGTGGAATCCGCCGCAGACGCGGCGGATCTCGCGTGGAACCGCTGGACGGGCGGGCACAAGTACGAGCAGCGCCGCCCGGCGGCATACGCGGCATACGGCGGCGACCGGGAGCGCGGATACGGATTCAACAAGTGGGGCGGTCTGCAGGTGACGCACGCGGACGGCAGCCTGACGCTGCATCTCGTCGGAAAGAAGGCCGAGACCGTCCCTGACGCGCCGGGAACCACGCATCTCGTTCTGCGGCAGCGCGACCGCGTCTATCCGTTCCATGTCGTACAGCATTTCCGCGCCGTCGAGACGTGCGACGTGATCGAGACGTGGGTCGAGCTGAAGAACGGCGAGGCCGGCGCCGTGCGCCTCGGGCGCATGGATTCGTTCGCTATGGGCTTCCCGCTGCTTGCGGACGGGTTCAGGATGCAGTACGCCACCGGCCAGTGGGGCGCCGAAGGGCAGTTGCGCGAAACGCCGGTGGAGCGGGGGCAGACCGTCGAGATCGGTTCGCGGAGCGGCGTGCGCGACGCTTTCGGCAACAACGCCAGTTTCATGTTGACGATAGGCGAGGCTTCCACCGAGACCGCAGGCCGGGTGATCGGCGGCGCGTTGTGCTGGTCCGGCACGTGGGGCATAAGCGTCCAGCGCGACAACTGCGACTACGTCGAGATCCGCGCCGGGGCGGACACGTCCGCCGGCGCGTACGTGCTGGACGCCGGGAAGTCGATAACGCTTCCGAAGTTCGCGCTCACGTTCTCCGCTTCGGGCAAGGGGCAGGTGTCGCGCAACTTCCACCGCTGGGCGCGCGAATGGCAGATGCCCGCCGGCGGGAAGCTGCGCCCCGTGCTGCTGAACAGCTGGGAGGGAAGCTATTTCAGTTTCACGGAGCAGGTGCTTCACGACATGATGGACGGCGTGAAGGAAATGGGGGGCGAACTTTTCGTCCTGGACGACGGCTGGTTCGGCACGGGAAAGTACGCGCGCGACAACGTCCACCGCGACAAAGTCGGCCTCGGCGACTGGGTGGTGAACCCCGAAAAACTTCCCAACGGACTTTCCGGCCTCTCCGGCGAGGCGAAGAAGCGCGGGCTGAAGTTCGGATTCTGGGTCGAGCCCGAAATGGTGAACACCAACAGCTGGCTATACTCCGCGCACCCCGAATGGGCGATCCGCGAGAGGAACCGGCCGGTGAACGTCGGGCGCGGCGGTTCGCAGACGGTTCTCGACTACTCCAATCCCGCCGTGCGCGAAAACATCTTCAGCCAGCTCGACGCGCTCTGTTCCAAGATTCCCGATCTCGCCTATGTCAAGTGGGACGCTAACGCGGACTTCTTCAACATGGGCTCTTCGCATCTCGACGCGGCGCACCAGGCCAACCTGCCGTTCGACTACACCGTCGGACTTTACGACCTGCTCGCAAAGCTCCGCGCGAAATATCCCGGCGTCGATCTCCAGGCCTGTTCCTCCGGCGGCGGGCGCGTGGACTACGGTTTCCTGCGCTACGCGGACGAGTTCTGGGCGTCTGACGACACCGACGCGCGCGAGCGCGTGTTCATCCAGTGGGGCGAAAGCCAGTTCTATCCCGCCTGTGCCATCGCCGCCCACGTGACGGACGTGCCCAACCACCAGACCAAGCGCGTCACTCCGCTCAAGTTCCGTTTCGACGTCGCGATGAGCGCCCGTCTCGGATTCGAGCTGCATCCGAAGAACATGTCAGCCGAAGACCTTGCCTTCGCGAAAAAGTGCGTTGCCTCCTACAAGCGCATCCGCCCCACCGTGCAGCAGGGCGACCTCTACCGCCTCGTGTCGCCTTGCGGCGGAAGCCACGCGGCGCTGATGTACGTGAACGGAGACGCCTCGCACGCCGTCGTGTTCCTGTGGGGGCTCGTGCGCGCCAACTGGAGCAATTTCGTGCCGCCGCTCGCGCTGCAGGGGCTGGACAAGGCCAAGGCCTACAAGGTGCGGGAGATCAACGTCGTCAAGGAACGGCACTGCCGCGTGGACGGGAAGACGCTTCGCGGCGAATCGCTGACGTCCATGGGGCTGCCGGTGCGTCTTCGCGGCGATTACGATTCCGCCGTGTTCGAGCTGACGGCGCAGTGAGGTTCGCGGCATGGAAAAAACCGTTCTCAGATTTCTAAAGATAATCGGTTCGTGGCGCGACGTGGCGGACGCCGCCCGCACGACGATACGAATGGACGCGGGTACGGGAACGCCGTCGTCTTCTTGGAAGCGGCGCATGCTGCTCGCGGAGCATTCCCCGATCCGCAAGCTTCTCGTCTCGTGGAAATGGGGCGACCTGCCGTATTGGGTGAGCGTGCATTTCGTCCGCCACAAGTACGGGATAGAGCATTTCGTGTCCACCCAGCGCACCGACCGCACGGGCGAGGACCGCACGGCGAAACCGCAGGACGCGCCGGTAGAGCACGAGTGCTTCGCGAACGCGGCCGAGGTGATGTTCATCAGCCGCCGCCGCCTTTGCTCGCAGGCGTCGCCGGAAACGCGGGCCGCGTGGAAGATGGTGGTGGACGCCATCGCGGAGAAAGAGCCCGAACTGGCGTCATGCTGCGTTCCGGAGTGCGTGTACCGCGGCTTCTGCCCCGAGTTCAAGTGCTGTGGCTATGTCAAGACGCCGCAGTACGCCGAGGCCGTGGCGCGTTATCGCGGATGAGGAATGGGCGATGGAGGAAAGGCTTCAGAACGTGTTGTCGCACCGCGGGGTCGCTTCGCGCCGCCATGCGGCGGAGATCGTCGCCGCCGGGCGGGTGACCGTCGACGGGCGCGTGGTCGTCGAGCCCGGAGCGCGGGTCGATCCGGCGAGCGTCCGCATAGCGGTGGACGGAAAACCGCTCGGAGCAGCCGAAGAGAGGACGCGCACGATAATGATGTACAAGCCGGCGGGCGTGCTGTCTACGCTTTCCGATCCGTTCGGCGGGCGCACGGTCGCCGACCTGCTGCGCGGGAAGGTGCGCGAGCGCCTTGTGCCTGCGGGCCGGCTCGACCGAGACAGCGAGGGGCTTCTTCTGATGTCCAACGACGGCGCGTTCGTAAACCGCCTCACCCATCCGCGCTTCGAACACGAAAAGACGTACGTCGTGCGGGCGGCGGGGCGCTGGAACGAGGACAAGCTGCGCGTTCTGCGCGGCCCGGTGGAGATGCCGGACGGCTACGTGACGCGCCCGGCGCCGGTCGAAGTTGTGCGTATTGGCGACGACAACGTCCACGTGCTTTGCTTCAAGCTGCGCGAAGGGCGCAAGCGCCAGATCCGCTACATGTGCAGCGCGGCGCACCTCGTCGTGCTTTCGCTGAAGCGCGTCGCCGTCGGGGCGCTGCGCCTTCCGGAGGATCTCAAGCCCGGCGAGTGGCGCGACGCGACGCCGCGCGAGCTGGAGGCGGCGCTTTCGCGTCCGGCGCGTGCGCGCGAATGGTAGCATGGATTTGCAGTAAAGGGAGAACCGCATATGGATGACGTGATAATAATAGGCGCCGGCGTGGTGGGCTGCATGACGGCCCGCGAGCTCAGCCGCTGGAACCTGAAGGTTGCCGTGCTCGAGGCCGGTTCCGACGTCGCGGAAGGGGCGTCGAAGGCGAACAGCGCCATCGTGCACGCCGGATTCGACGCGAAGCCCGGCACGAACAAGGCGAAGTTCAACGTCCTCGGCAACAGGATGTTCGAGAATGCGTGCAAGGAGCTGAAGGTGCCTTTCAGGCGCAACGGATCGATCGTGCTGGCGTTCGGCGACGAGGAGGTAAAGGGGCTCGAGGAACTCGTCGCAAAGGCCGAGAAGAACGGAGTGCCGGTCGAGATAATAGGCCAGGAAGAGCTTCGCAGGCGCGAGCCGAACGTGTCGCCCGACGCCGTGGCCGCGCTGTGGGCGCCGACGGGCGGGATATGCTGCCCCTACGAACTGACGTTCCGGGCGGCGGAGAACGCGGCGGCCAACGGCGTGGAGTTCGTGTTCGACGCGCGCGTGGCCGCGCTGAAGCGGGAAGGGGATGCGTGGCGCGTAGAGTGCGCGGACGGGCGCGTCTTTTCGGCAAGGGCGGTCGTGAACTGCGCGGGAGTCCATTCGGACGAGTTGAACAACCTCGTCAGCTCCGTGAAGTACTCCATCCAGCCGCGGCGCGGGGAATACCTCATGCTGGACCGCGACGAAGAGGCCAGCTTCTCCGCGACGATGTTCCAGGTGCCGTCGAAGATGGGCAAGGGAATCCTCGTGTCGCCTACCGTGGACGGCACGGTGATAGTCGGCCCCACGGCGGAGGACATTCCGGACAAGGAAGACAAGGCCACCACCTACGCCGGGCTGGAGAAGGTCAAGGCGGGCGCCCGGCGCACGTATCCCGGCCTTCCGCTCAACAAGGTGATCACGGAGTTCAGCGGCCTCAGGGCGCACGAGACGACCGTGGGCGATTTCGTCCTTGGCGAGGCGCCGGACGCGCCGGGCTTCTTCAACGCGCTCGGCGTGGAATCCCCCGGCCTCACGAGCGCGCCGGCCATCGGCGCGTGGCTTGCCGAGCGCGTCGCGGGCTCGCTCGACGCAATGCGCAAGGCCGCGACGGAGATTTCGCTCGACGTCGGCGAATGGCCCGAGACGCGCAAGATGTCCAAGGCCGACCTTGCGGCGCTCATGCAGAAAGATCCGGCATTCGGGCGCGTGATCTGCCGGTGCGAATCCATTTCCGAGGGCGAGATACGCGCCGCCATCCGCTGCCGCGTGGGCGCCCGCACTCTGGACGGCGTCAAGCGGCGCACCCGCAGCGGCATGGGACGCTGCCAAGGCGGCTTCTGCACGCCGAAGCTCATAGAGATTCTCGGCGAAGAGCTTGGCCTTCGCCCCGAAGCGTTCCTCGCATCGCGCAAGACCGCTCCCGCCGAACTGCGCGAAGCGGCCGCCGCAAGCGGGGCCGAAGAAGGAACGTGGGACGTCGCCGTCGTCGGCGCCGGCCCCGCCGGCCTCGCCGCGGCGATAGCCGCGCGGGAGGCCGGCGCGCGGAAGGTGGTCGTGCTGGAGCGCGACGACGCTCCGGGCGGCATACTCCAGCAGTGCATCCACAACGGTTTCGGTCTCCACCGCTTCAAGGAAGAGCTTACCGGGCCCGAATACGCGCAGCGTTTCGCGGACAGGGCGCGCGAACTGAAGATCCCGGTGAGGTGCGGCACGATGGTGATGGAAATCGCGCCCGGCGCCCCGCACGTGGTCACGACGATGAGCCGGCGCTACGGGATGAATGAAGTCAAGGCGAAGGCGGTCGTGCTCGCCATGGGGTGCAGGGAGCGTCCGCGCGGCGCGTTGATGACGCCGGGGACGCGTCCCGCCGGCGTCTACACCGCCGGAACGGTGCAGCGCCTCGTCAACATGGACGGGATAATGCCCGGCAAGAGGGTCGTGATCCTTGGCTCCGGCGACATCGGCCTGATAATGGCGCGCCGCCTCACGTTCCAGGGCGCGAAGGTGCTGGCCTGCGTGGAGATAATGAAGAAAAGCTCCGGCCTCATGCGAAACGTCGTGCAGTGCCTCCAGGATTACGACATCCCCCTGCTGCTCTCGCACACCGTCACGGACGTCGAAGGCGGCGAGCACGTGACCGGCGTGAAGGTCAGCCGTGTCGACGACAATCTCCGCCCGATTCCCGGCACCGAGATGCATTTCGACTGCGACACCTTGCTGCTTTCGTGCGGACTGATTCCCGAAAACGAGCTTACAAAGGCGGCGGGCGTGGAGATGGATCCGGCGACGCGCGGGCCGAAGGTGGACGCCGCCATGGCGACGAGCGTGCCGGGAATCTTCGCCGGAGGCAACGTGGTGAGAGTGTACGACCTGGTGGACTGGGTCAGCCGTGATTCTGAAATCGCCGGAAGGAGCGCTGCGAAATATGCAACTGACATGCATTAACTGTCCGAGGGGCTGCGAACTGACCGTCGAGCGCAATGCCGACGGAACCGTGAAGGTGACGGGCCACGCCTGCCCCCGCGGAGAGGCTTACGGCATCGCCGAGATGACGAACCCCGTGCGCATGGTGACCGGGCTTGTGCGCGTCGCCGGCACGCGGCGTCCGCTTCCCGTGAAAACGCGCACCGCGATACCGAAAGGCAAGATCGCGGACGTCACGAACCTCCTCGCGAACACCACCGTCCTGCCGCCGAAGAGAATCGGCGACCTGATCGTCCCCGATGCGTGCGGCACCGGCGTGGACGTTGTGGCTACCGCGAACTGCGCGGTCTGACGGCGTGCTGGAAGACTGGGGATATTCCGGCGGCGGGCCGATGCCCGTTCCGGGCGCGCTTCCCGCGCGCGTGGTCGCGTCGTACGGCGACTATTACCGCGTCGTGTGCGACGAGGGCGAATGCATCGCCCGGAAGAAGGCGGGCGCGTACCACAACCGTCCCGACGCCGTGCCGCCGGTCACGGGCGATTTCGTCGCATTGAAATGGAATCCGCGCGGGGAAGGGCGGATTCTCGCCACGCTGCCCAGAAAGTCTAGTTTCGAGAGGCTCGATCCCTCGTCCAAGCGCCGCCAGGCGCAGACTATCGCCGTCAATTTCGACGTCCTGTTCTTCCTCATGAGCCTCAACAAAAACTTCTCCGTGCGGCGGCTCGAACGGTTCGTCGCCGCCGGAGCCGCGTCCGGCGCGCCGGTTGTCGTGCTGCTGACGAAAAGCGACCTGATGGCGCCCGGCGCCGTGGAAGACTGCATCGCGCAGGCGCGGGTGCATTCGGGCGGAGCGGAGGTAGTTGCGATTTCTTCGCTGACCGGCGCGGGACTAGACGATCTGGCTGCCTACGTCCGACCGCGGCGCACGCTTGCCTTCATCGGTTCGTCCGGCGTGGGCAAGTCGTCGCTCGTGAACGCCCTCGCGGGCGAAGAGCTGATGCCGACCTGCGAGATACGCGAATGGGACGCGAAAGGCCGCCACACGACGACGGAGCGCGAACTTGTGCGCCTTGCGTCAGGTGCGCTCGTGATAGACACGCCGGGAATGCGCGAACTGGGGCTTTGGGAGGCGGACGCAGGGCTTGCGGACGCTTTTGCGGACGTCGAGGCGCTTGCCCGCCGATGCCGTTTTTCGGATTGCCGCCATGTCACGGAGCCGGGTTGCGCGGTGAAAGCCGCGCTTGCGGACGGAACGCTCGACGCCGCGCGTTGGGAGGCTTACAGCCGCCTGAAGGTAGAATCCGCCGGCGGCGAGGTCGCCCGCGCCGCGTCTACGCATCGTTATCGCAAGTGAGGCCGCGACGAAGCGCACCCCCCTCTACGGTCGTAGACCCCTAGGGTTCATAATTCCCCCTCCT